>NZ_WSPG01000028.1:0-50851 GCF_022819185.1 Morganella sp. HSTU-ASny43 | reverse complement strand
TGCGGGAATAGCTCAGTTGGTAGAGCACGACCTTGCCAAGGTCGGGGTCGCGAGTTCGAGTCTCGTTTCCCGCTCCAGGGCGCGTTGGCAGAGTGGCCATGCAGCGGATTGCAAATCCGTGTACCTCGGTTCGACTCCGGGACGCGCCTCCATATTCAGCCCAGATGGTGAAATCGGTAGACACAAGGGATTTAAAATCCCTCGGCCGCAAGGCTGTGCGGGTTCAAGTCCCGCTCTGGGCACCATATAAGAATTCATTGATTTATCAGTGAGTTAGCGTTAAAAGAGAGCGACCTTTATGGTCGCTTTTTTTGTGCTTAAAATAACACTTCACTTTTCCCCGCTCATACTCACCGAAATCTCTCTTAAGTACCGGCAGCATCCATATCTCACAGTTTTATAACCCATTCTGATCATCGGCATTTCGCTTAAACACAACCCCCTACCCACGGCGATAGTTTGATGATTAAATGATAACCCGGAATTTTCAGACCAGTAATCAAGAGATAAATCATGCAAAATAAATACATTATGACCATTTTGATTAGTACCTTACTGTCAGGCTGCTCTGCGTTTGATAATAATCACGGGACTAATTGGGGAAGTGGTACTTGCCCGGAGCCATCCACTGATGAGATTGCAGCGTCAGGGCATCTTAAAATCATGGATGGCAGGACACTGAAATGTCAGTTGCGCCCTTATGTCAGTAATATGGCCTGTCAGGGCATTACGGATAGCACGAACGCAGACGGCATGGTTTGTCAGGATGCATCAGGAAAGGGAATGTTATTTATCTTTGATGATAACGGTGTGCTCAAAGGGCATAAGTCGCTGCAGAATTGAACCGGAATGAAGCACAGAAAATACAGAGGTATCAGTTCTCTCATCAGGTCAAATCCTATTCCATATCGCCAATTCTCTTTGCTAATATCACTATAATACTAAAACCACTGATGACCGGGGACAGACACGGAAAGCACCGTTAAGGGATGAACATGAAAAAAGTTTATTTTTGATTTTGGGAATTATGCTGATTGGCGGCTGTCAGGCACCGGCAAATAACAGTGCAACAGACGGGATGTCTGAAAAATGGGGAAACTGCCTTATCCGTTATTCTGCCGGGCAGGCACTGACAACCACTGACAGCAAAAAAACAATTACCGATAACGCGTATAAGAATTGTAAGAAAGAAATGAATGAAGCGGTGGATATGCTGGTTGAGGATATCTCAGCGGGTAGCGCAACTAAAGCAGCCGCCAGAAAAAAGGCGTTTGAGATGATAGAAGAAGGGTACAGACAAGAGATTGTTCCTGAGCTCTATAATGCTATCGATGAAGTCAGAAAATTATAACAGCACAAAAATTACTGTGCTGTTATGACCCCGGATGTAATATCCGGCACCTGAATTCTGCAGGTGCCGGTGTTTTCTGAAATGCCTCAAGGCAGGTGATTTTCTCAGTCAGATTTTTTCTTTCATCACAGGATAATAAATTAACAGTATTATCAGTGAGCAGAGCGGAATGGTAATAACGCAATGCTGTTTGTAAATCCTCACCGGAAGGGGCGCAGCTGCCCGGGGTATTCTTATTATCCGTCAGCATCATAAGATTTGCATCGGTATAATTTATAATCATCTGAGGTGACGGATAACGAAGCATATTCTCAGAAAAGAATTTGATAGCGGATGTGTAATTTTTATTATGCATGGCATCAAATGCCAGATCGTTAAACTCTGAAAACAACGGGTTATCCGGCGTGATCTTTGCCTGTCTGAGGCTGGAAATTACCAATTTTGCATTTGCTGCATCCGGTGGAGAGCGCAGTACAGCCGGACCGGTATCAGCTGAAGCAGAAAGGGAGATGCTCCACAGAAATAACACCGAAAATAACTGTTTCATTATGCAAAAATAGCCTTTTATTGATTGCCTCTTCTTAAGATTAATCAATTAGTGATCTTATGTAAATATCTGGTCCTAAAGTGAAGTGGTTTTATTATTTTTATGCGGGATATACCGGAAAAGGAGAAATGGCAAAGTAAACAAGTGAAAATGAAAATATCATGTGTCTGACTTTAGTCAGTCATGAGTGCATAAATAATATATAATATTTGATGGTGTTTATATTGAAAAACGGAATAACAATACAAAGCCAGAGGTGTATGATGGATAATTCATCACCGGATAATGTTCAGATCCGGGAGTTTGTGGAACGCTTAAAAACGGTGACAGGGTCGCGTTTTTTTCATTATCTGAATGATAAGCAAGTTAAAACCACGTGTCTGATGTGCGGGCATAATGGCAGGCAGGTTATAGATGAAACAAACTATACGACAGCGCAGGACCGGCTGGATAACAAACCTCCGCGTACGTTCGTCACATTTTATTACCACACTCCGGGGATTCCGGCAGACAGTATAAACCATTATTATTATCGTCTTATCTGTGATAACTGTGGTTTTGTTACTCAGCACAGCGCCAGATATGTCATAAACTGGCTGGATGAAGAAGCACTCCGGGAACAGCATCTGTCGGATGCTGAATGGGTAAATATGCCGGAACCGGCTACTGCAGAACCGGACGAAGAATAACTGCACATATAATACCGGGGGATAACGCCCGGTTTTTTCTTTTCTGTATTCCTTTGACTGCGTTTTTAATCACCATCTTCTTGCTTTGCCATCAAAATATTGTGATTTTTAAGAACTTTACTTTGCCTTAGCGGCAAGGTTCAATGTCATACGCAGAATTACCTGCAGGAAAAGGTGAACGGAGGATATATGGAAGATGGTTTAATGGTTATTGCGGGACTGGCGCTTGTTGCCGCAGCTGCAGGTCTGGTAAAGCCTTCTCTTGTGGGGATGAAGAGCCGTGTTGGCGCGGTATTGGGTTATCTTATTATTTTCATTATTTTTTTAGTACCTGCATTAATACTGATGCCCGACTGACAGAATAATATCTGAATTGTTCAGACATTGTGGAGAGAGCTTTATTAAATGTAAATATGGTAAAGTTATTTCTTATCACATTGACCTTTCCCTTAGGGCAACCTTTATGATTAATTCCATCAACCAAATACGAAAAAGGAATTAATCATGAAAAAAACACTTATTCTCACTGCTCTGTTATCCGGCGTTATGACATTCGGTGCCGTGGCAAATCCGGTATTATTAAGTGGTGATATGCATGCTGTTACCACTCCGGTGCAGAAAGAGCTGGGTGATTCTATGATGCGTATGCATGATGATATGGCAAAAACATTATCTGAGCAAAATGCGGATATTGCATTTGCTGAAGGTATGATTGCACATCATAAAGGAGCTGTTGAAATGGCTCAAATTGAACTGAAGTATGGTTCAGATCCGGAAATGCGTAAGTTAGCTCAGGACATTATTGATGCACAGGGACCGGAAATAAAGCAGATGCAGGATTGGCTTAAAAACAATAAGCCAGCAAAGAAATAAATATTTAATAATTACGGCATATCTTTTCGGATATGCCGTTTTTGTATTATTGCTGTTAATTTTATTTATTAAATTCCATTCAGATCGCAAAAAAAACACACCGGTACGTAAAAATCACAATGCTGGTAGACAATCCCCTTTCAAAGACATATTAAATATCCCGTCAGTTGATGAAGATTCATTCAATGCCGGATTGAATTTTCAATATTATTGTCAAATTAAATTATTTTAAGAAAAGGATATTCTATGCCGGACCCGGAAATTACTGCATTTTTTACAAAATATCAGGAGTCAAAAAAAATTCCTGAGTTTTCGCGTCTGCAATGGCTGTCTGATGCGGCAGGACGCGCGGAACAACTGTCATTGACGACACATCCGTTTGCTTTTACACATCCCTGTGCCCGCAGGAATCGCTATGGCAAAGCGGGAGCGATACTGGCGGAGGTTAAAAAGAAAAATGATGGCTTTCTGCGATCCGGTAATGTGGTTGTTCCACAGGATGCTGAGGGTAATGCTGCTGCACTGGAAATATATACGTTTCTGATGCTGAAAATGCAGGATGGAAAAACATTACTGACACATTTGTGTGAGGAAAGTGAAACGGCAAAGAAAATTCTGGGCAGTGAAAACTACCGGAAGTTGCGGGCCAGTTTTTTACGGATATTCTCCGGAGAGGGCGTACCGTCAACAAATTCAAAGATAAAACAGGTTTTTTTCCCCGTGCCGGGTAAAGAATGTAATGCGGGTTATCATTTACTGTCAGTTCTGACACCATCGGGGTTATTATTTGAGTTATACCGCCGGCTTGGTAAATCCGGTATATTCCCGGGTCATCTTGTTGTGATTCATATTGGCGGGTCTAAACCACAAAATATTTCTGCACTTAATATGCAGAATAAAGGGAAAGCCTGTTTATTATTATCTGTCCCGCCGGGAGCCGTCACTACCGGAGGTCGTTACAGTGTCCATTAATTATCTGCTGCTGAAAAATATTCTTATCCGGAATGCCAATGCGTTATCCGGTGCACTGATAGCAGGTTTCCCGGCAGTTACTGCCTGGCTGGGATTTATTCATGCTCTTGAACGAAAAGTGAGGAAACAAGGTTTTCCGTCCGTCAGGTTTAATCACGCTGGTATTATCTGTCACTACTGTCATTTACAACTGTATGCGGAACCCGGAGGGGTAATGTATTCCGCATTAAACAGGCGGAAATCACCGGATAAAAAAGGCAAAACCCCATCACTGGTTGAGGACGTATATTGTCATCTCAATGTTTCACTGCTTATTTGCGGCGGGAATATACAAGATAAAAATAAGGAATTCCTCACTGTGGTATCTGAAACAATAAAAATGCTGAAAATTGCCGGCGGGGATATTACAGATTCCGGTAAACAAGAGACCGGCTCTTTTCCTGACAGTAAACCGCGATGGTGTGAATTGCGGCAATGTATTGCTTCGGGATATGCATTACTGGAGCGGCGGGATGTCATGGTCAATGCAATGAACAGCGGAATGGATGCAATGGAGGCATTACTGAAATATACCACTGCTCCCGGTTCGGTGCTGATCCCGGTCGTCACCGGATATCAGGGGCTTTCCCCGCCGGGAATAGTGAAAAATGCCAGGGCAGAAGGTATACCCCACCGTTTTGCGGAAAGTGTTATTACCTTAGGGGAATTCCGGCCGGTGGATAAATTGCGGGATCCTTCGGATATGTTGTGGCGTTATCACTATTTACCTGACGAGAACCTTTATCTGTGTCAGCAGGGAAAACACGATTAACGGAAAAGAGAAAATGACCGGACTCAGGAATATACCGTCTGTTTTATCATTTTCAAAAAAACTGATCCCCTCTGACGGTATTTTTTCCGGAACATCACAGCATCCGGATTCACGGGTTACTCCGCTGACAATACAGACGAGAACTGTCCGGGGAACATTTGCTTTCCGCCGGAAAAACGGGAGGGGAAATGAAAAAATATCCGGACAGAACATTAATGATCCCAATATTCAGTCTATGGATTACTGCATGCTGGAAGCTGAACAAAATGTAATCATATTTAGCTTCTCACTGAAAATTACCGGTGGGCTGAAATATCCTGCTGCCTGTAATAATGAAATATTCCGTCAGCGCTATCAGGCGGTAATAACGGATTATCTGGAAAGAGAGCATTGCCGTGAGCCTGCGCGGCGATATGCACATAATATTGCCTGCGGACGTTTTTTGTGGCGGAACCTGGTTGGCGCAGAGCATATTGAGGTGGTTGTGGATAATCTCAGCGCGGAAAAAAAACAGCAGTGGGTATTTGATGCACGCAAATACAGCCTTCGTCATTTTGAGCAGACGGATAATATAGCCGGCGACCTGGGGAGACATATTGCCGCAGCACTGAGTTGCGATGATGGTGCATTATTACTGGCTGTTTCAGCCAGAGTGATAACCGGAAAAGGGCAGGAAATTTATCCCAGTTGTGAATTTGTGATGAATAAAAGAAAGGGGGGGAGCAGCCGGATACTCTGCCATATTGACGGCACTGCGGGAATGCATTCACAAAAAATCGGCAATGCTTTGCGCTCAGTGGATACCTGGTATCCGGCCTTTTCTGATTTAACCGCAGGGGCGGGCGTTATCGCGGCCGATCCCTATGGCGCGGTCACACATCTGGGGGCAGTATTCCGTCCGCCGGGGTCAGGGCAGGATTTTTATACACTCTTTGAAAAATGGGTCAGCGGAAAAAAACTCGCTGAACATGAAGAAAATTATGTCGTGGCAGTGTTAATTCGCGGCGGTGTTTTCGGTGGCGGAGGGTAAGCGGATGCGATTTTATCAGACAATCACGATTTTGCCGGATGCACTGATATCGGCAGTATTTCTCCGCCAGCAAATCTGGCGGCAGCTTCACCTGATACTGGCAGAGAATAAAACTGGTGAAAACAGCAGTGCTGTTGCTGTCGCATTTCCGGATTACTGCCGCAAGCCGCAGACACCGGGGAACCGTCTGCGGTTGCTGGCCGGGGATTACCCTTCTCTGGCGGAATTGGGGCTCTCTGTACGGTTAGCTGCTTTTTACCCGTATATCCGGTTAAGCGGGATCTTACCTGTGCCGGAAAAAACGTTACCGGTCAGTTACATCCGTGAGCATGTAAAAGGGTTACGCCGTTCTCAGACTGCGGGTGCCGGGCGGTTATTTATCCCGGAAACGCTGCCGTTTATCTGGACGAAATCGTTGTCAGGAGGCAGACATCACCGGCCATTTCCTTTTTTTATCCGGAAACTGGATGCAAAATCTGCCGCAGAAGGACGGTTTACCTGTTACGGACTGAGTCAAAAGAGGGCTGAAAACGGGAGGGTGGCGACAGTACCTCACTTTTGAGGTGATTTACTGCCATAACGGCAGCTCAGAAATAATTATGATAAAAAAATAATGCACTGCCGGAAATGCCCCCGCACTTCAACAGGCAGGGGCGGGCAGCTTACTGTTGCGGAGGAAAACCGTTTTTTCGGTGCCAGCTCCCATACCACCCGCACCGGAAACTCACCGTATTCTGTCGGTGTGCCGTGCAGAATACCGGTTCTGTCGTTAAAACTCAGGCCGATATTGCGCTGGAAATAAATACCGAGAATGGTTACCGCCCGGCCATCGTCCAGCGTTGCGGTTACCGGTGAACTGAACGATTCGGATAACCTGGCGCGGCCGATTTTGACACGGATTGCCGGTTGTCCGGAAGGCTGAGTCATTGTTGCCTGAGCCTTACTGTCAGGTGAGGGATCTGGTGTAACCGCTGTTTTTCCGGCGGACTCCGGGCTCTTCACCGGCGCTGAAACGGCTTATACAATGTTTTTTCATGATATTAAACAAAGATTCAGGCATCGCTGATTGTTTCTGAAATGAAGGTCGCTAAGATGGGCATTCCACTTAAGGAGAAGCGGCAGTGCGGGTAAATCTACCGGAGGAGACGGCGGAATGTCGTATCGCGCATTTTTTCAGCCTGTAAAAACCCTGACACAGGCACAGCGTCAGGAAATGGCCTCACTCTATTTTATGTATTATACCGGCAGCGACGGTACGCAGTTTTTATCAGATCTCGATCATAAACAGGAAGTTCTGTTTCTGATGTCAGGGGATGAAATGGCCGGGTTCAGTACCCTGCAGTTTTATCCGTTCCGCGGACACCGGATTGTCTATTCCGGCGACACAATTGTGCATCCCGCCCACTGGAAGCAGCAGACGCTGCACGGTGCCTGGCTGCGGCGTATTGCGCTTTTGCGCAGTGAATATCCCGCCGAGCGGGTGTTCTGGTTCCTGCTGGTGAAGGGCGTGCGCACTTACCGGTATATGAGCACGCTGGCACAGACCTTTTATCCGCACTGGAACGGTAATGTCAAAGAGCCGGAACTGGCACGGCTGGCGGCGGAACTGGCAAAAGATAAATTCGGCTCACTCTATAACCCGGCCCGCGGTGTGGTGGAATGCCCGTCGGCGTTTGGCTATCTGAATCGCACAATGGCAACGGTTACTGACGCGCAGCGCAGCAAACCGGATGTTGCCTTTTTCCTGCACAAAAACCCGCACTATGTCTGCGGCCATGAACTGGTCTGTCTGTGTGAAGTCTCCCCTGATAATGTGGCGAAACGTTATCAGTCACTGTTTGAAGAACCCGATGTTGAGTTCTGCTATGGATAATGCCTGGCAGCATTTCCGTGCCGGGATGCCGTCTGTTGCGCCGCAGGGAACTCTGCGCGAAAGACAGTTCCGCTGGTTATCCGCTTGTCTGGCCGCGAATGCGGCGTGTGAATACGGGCAGCGGTATCATTTTTCCGCTGTCACATCTGTGGCGGATTATCAGCAGAACGTCCCTCTGACAACCTATTCTGAGCTCAGCCCTTTTATCACCCGCATGACGGCCGGGGAAGAAAATCTGTTGTGCAGTGCGCCGATCACGGCATTTGAGCTGACCGGCGGCAGCCACAGCGGTGGCAAACTACTGCCTTATACTTCTGCCGGGTTAACCGATTTCCGTCTTGCTGTCACCGGCTGGCTGCGGGATGTGACCCGCCGTTTTGATCTGACCTCCGGCCATGTTTACTGGGCACTCAGCCCGGCAGTAACACGGATGACAAAAACGCCCTGCGGTATTCCGGTCGGCGGTGGTGATGCGCTCTATCTGGGGGCGGAGAATCTGGCGGCATTCAGTGACTTATCGGCTGTGCCGCTGACACTGGCGCAGGTTGAGGATGCGGCAGACTGGCAGTTGCTGACCCTGATCTATCTGCTGCAGTGCCCGGATTTACGTCTGATCTCCGTCTGGAGTCCGGTGTTTTTATTTCCGCTGCTCACGGCTCTTGATACCCGGCAGGCTGAGATTTCCGCCCTGCTGAGCGACGGCGGGGAAATTACCGGGCATTCTCTGAGTGCTGACCCGGCGGCGCTGGTGCGTTACCGGCAGTATCTGCAGGAGCAGAATACCGCACTGCTGTGGCCTCAGCTGGCATTGATCAGCTGCTGGGATCAGGCTGCGTCCGCCTCACCGGCACAGGCGCTGATGACGCGCTTTCCCGGCGTGACACTTCAGGGCAAAGGGCTGCTCTCCACCGAGGCGGTGATCACCGTTCCGTCTGACTGCGGTGACCCGCAATTGAGTGCAGACAGTAATTTCTATGAATTCCGCCGGGATAACGGGCAGATATATTTGGCGGATGAATTGCTGTCCGGTGAAACATACAGTGTGATTGTCACCACGAATAGCGGGCTGTACCGCTATCAGACCGATGATCTGGTTCTGTGTACCGGCCACACGCCGGAAGGGCTGCCGCAGCTGCGTTTTTGCGGGCGAGAGGGTATATGCAGTGATTTGGTCGGGGAAAAACTGACCGAGCCGTTCGTTTGTGCCGGTTTACCGCCATCGCAGAATTTTGCTGTACTGGCAGCGGATGAGCAGGGCTATGTGCTGCTGCTCAGCGATACCTGCACTGAGACACAGGCACAGGCAGATTGTGAGGAAACTGAGCAGTATCTGTGCACCAATCCGCAGTATCACTACGCCCGCCGTATCGGACAGCTTAAACCGCTGACATTCCTCCGCCTGCATCAGCCGGCGGAGCACTATTTTCACCGGCAGCTTCAACGGGGAAAGCGGCTGGGGGAGATTAAAATCCCGGCATTGCTGACCTCGCCTGACTGGCGTGCCATGTTTGAGATCAGGGAGTTTCCGTGATGACACAGACTGTTTATACACCGCAGCGGCCGCTGGATCTGGTGCTGCTTTCGCCGAAAGGGCCGCTGTACCGCAAGCGGGGCGGGATTTTCAAACGCTCGCTGCGTTATCAGCCGCTGACGCTGACCACCCTTTCCGCACTGGTGCCGAAATCCCTGCCGGTTAATATCCGCCTGATTGATGAAAGTATTGAGGAACTGCCGGAGGATTTCACGGCAGATCTGGTGGCGATGACGGTGATCACGGGGAATGCGCCGCGCGCCTATGAACTGGCGGCACAGATGCGGGCGAAAAATATCCCCGTCGTGCTCGGCGGGCCGCATGTCACACTGCTGCCGCAGGAGGCGCTGCAGCACGCCGATACGGTCTGCACCGGCTATTCCGAGCAGAGCTGGCCGCAGCTTATCCGTGATTTTATGGCGGGTAATATGCAGCGTGAATACCGTCAGGGCGCGGATTTCACGCTTGATATCCCGGACTTGCCGTTTCCGGAACGCGAACGGTTTGATGCAAAGCATTTTCTCACCCAGGGGGTTTTTGAAGCGACACGCTCCTGTGCTCACAACTGTGAGTTCTGTGTTGCACCGAGTGCCTGGGGGCGTAAGCAGTTTCAGCATCCGGTGGAGTGGGTGGTTGAAGATATCCACCGTTATGTGGCGCGTACCGGTAAACGGAAAGTAATATTTGTTGATCTGAACCTGGTGTCGGATATCGGTTATGCCAAACGGCTGTTTACCGCACTGATCCCGCTGAATATTCAGTGGTTCGGTTTATCCACCGTGCTGATAGCTCATAACCACGAACTGATGGAGCTGATGGCCCGCAGCGGCTGCAAAGGGCTGCTGCTGGGGCTGGAAACGGTCAGTGATGGCAGCCTGAAAGATGCCGGGAAGAAATTTAACGGCTCGGTGGATTATAAAGAACTGATAGGCGACCTGCACCGGCTGGGAATTGCGATTCAGGGCTGTTTTGTATTCGGTCTGGATCACGACACCACCGATGTGTTTGACCGTACGGTGGATCTGGCTATCGATGCCGGGATTGATTTACCACGTTTCTCAGTGCTGACACCGTTCCCGGGCACGTCGCTGTTTAAGCGCCTTGAGGAAGAACAGCGGATTTTAACCACGGACTGGTCGCTGTATGACGCGCAACATGTGGTATTCCGCCCGGCGCTGATGAGTGCGCATGAGCTGGAACTGGGTCACGAACGCGCCTGGAAAAAAGTGTACCGTTACCGCAGCATCGCGAAGCGGCTGTGGCAGGCGCGTAACTTTAAACCGCTGGCGCTGACGGCAAACCTGGGTTACCGCTTCTATGCGCATCACCTGCATCAGTATTACACCTGTGACTGGCCGGTTGAACACCGTCCGGCGAAGTCGGGCAGCCACTGATGCGGCTGACATTTATTCATCCGGCGATCGGCCACCGGCGCGGCGAAACCTATCTGCGATCCTGGCAGATGGAGCCTCTGCCGGTCGCGGCACTGAAAGGGCTGACACCGGTGGATATTGAAACACGGTTTTACGACGATCGTCTGGAGCTGATCCCGTTTGATGAACCGACAGATCTGATCTCAATTTCAGTTGAAACCTATACCGCGAAGCGGGCCTATCAGATAGCCAGTGAGTACAGAAAGCGCGGTGTGCCGGTGCTGATGGGCGGGTTTCACGCCACGCTGATGCCGGAGGAAGTGAAACGCTTTGCGGATGTCATTATCACCGGAGAGGCGGAATCAGTCTGGGAAACCATGATTGATGATTTACGCCACGGCACACTGCAGCGGGAATATCACGGAACACAGACTGATCTGCGCAGTATCCGTGTTGATCGCAGCCTGTTCGCGGGAAAACGTTATCTGCCGATAGGGCTGGTGGAAACCGGGCGCGGCTGCCGTTTCCACTGTGAATTCTGTGCGGTGCAGTCGTTCTATCAGCAGCGTTACCGGCGGCGCGATCCGGATCATGTGCTGAGGGAACTGGCGGGTCTCAAAGGCACAAAAAATCTGTTTTTCTTTGTGGATGATAATTTCGCGGGCAGCCTGCGGGAAAGCCGCGAGTTTCTGCCGGCACTGGCGAAAGCCGGGATCCGCTGGGTGACCCAGATGAGTATTGATGCCGCACATGATGAGGAATTTGTCCGCGCGCTGTCACAGGCTGGTTGCCGGGGCGTGCTGATTGGCTTTGAATCCCTGAATGAAGCCAATCTGCGGCAGATGAAAAAAGGTTTTAACACCATGAAAGGCGGCTACAGTCAGGCACTGGCTAACCTGCGCCGCCATCATATCGCCGTTTACGGCACATTTGTGTTCGGCTATGACCATGATACCCCGGACTCATTCGGCGAGGCGGTGGCTTACGCCCGCGAACAGAGTATGTATATCGCGGCATTCAACCATATGACGCCGTTTCCGGGAACGCCGCTTTATGCGCGGCTGGCGCAGGAAAACCGCCTGCGCTTTGAGCACTGGTGGCTCGATGATCATTACCGTTACAACGAACTGCCGTTCAGTCCGGCACAGCTGTCTCCGGAGGCAGTAACGCAGGGGTGCCTCTCAGCAAGGAAGGCATTTTACAGTTCACGCTCGATTCTTCAGCGCAGCTGGCGTAACCGGGGCGATTTCTTTATGTTTCGTAACTATTTCCCGATTAACTGGCTGCATCACCGTGAAATCAGCTGCCGCAACGGCTATCCGCTCGGTGATGAGAATTGGCAGGGTAAATTAGCAGAGGTTAAATGATAGAGGTTATTGACGCGACAACGGAGCATATCGCGGATTTACTCAGGCTCCTTGAAGATAATGCCATGCAGGGGGACTGGGAGCTGGTGATGACCCGGCGGCCCGGTTATTTTTCTCCGAGGGATGATTTCGGTGAAGTCTATCCGGCACTGGCAAGAGACGGAGATACCCTGGTCGGCATGTGCCAGCTGAGCATACAGAGCGGCTGGGTTAACGGCGAAGAAGCGCGGATGGGTTATCTCGGCAGTCTGCGTATTGTGCCGAAATACCGTAATCACCTGAAAGTGTTACAGGCCGGATTTTCTTATCTGCGCCAGCTGCCGACACCGGATCACTGTTATACCAGTATTGCGGAGAATAATTTACTGGCCCGGCGCCTGCTGGAGCGGGGCGTGGAAGGACTACCGCTCTACCGTTTTCTGAGCAGCATGAGCACGCTGGCGATCAGCAAAAGCAGAGGCAAAGACAGAGGACTGTGGAAAGTGGTGCCGCCGGAGGATTACACCGATGTCATCCGTTTCTTTGCACAGGAATCCGCTTCCCGTCAGCTGGCACCGGCGCTGAACCTGAAAGCGATGCAGCAAACCGGTATTACGGTGCTCGGCAGTTATCAGAACGGGCAACTGGTGGCCTGCGGTATGCTCTGGGATCAGCGTGCTTTCAAACAGGTTATTGTGGCCGGTTACTCCGGCAGAATGAAAATGCTGCGCCCGCTTTACAACGCTTTTGCCGGAATGACCCGGCGGCCGCAGATGCCGGCGGCGGGGGAAGTGGTTCCGCAGAGTTTCCTGTCATTCCTGGCCTGTACCGATGATACCAAACTGCCTGATCTGATTGAGGAAGCGCTGTTGCACTGCACCACCCCGGTTATGACCGTCGGGCTGCCGCCGGGGCATATCTGCACTAATGATGTGATTAAACGCACCGGGGCATCCGTTTACCGCACCCGGATTTACGGCGTCGATCTGACTGCCGCACCACAGTGGGACGGCCGCATTGTCTGGCCGGAGATAGCGCTGCTGTGAATATCGTGCTGATCTACCCGAACATGGGGGATTACCGCACGAAAGATGCTATGACACCATTGGCGATCGGTATCCTGGCTGCCCTGTCGCCTGGGCACCGGGTCACATTTTATGATGACCGGCTGGATAACATCCCGGAATCACTGCCTGATGCGGATCTGATCGCCATTTCGGTGGAAACGTTCACGGCACAGCGCAGTTATCAGCTGGCTGACCGGTTCCGCCGTCAGGGAAAAACCGTGGTGATGGGCGGCTGCCACGTCACTTTTATGCCGGATGAAGCACTGCAGCATGCGGACAGCGTGCTGCTCGGTGATGCGGAAGGGGCGTGGGAACAGATGCTGGCGGATTGTGAACAGAATGCGCTGAAACCCCGTTACCGGGGCGCGCATGACCGCCCGCTTGCCGGTTACCGTCTTGACCGCACCATTTTTGAGGGTAAACGCTACGTGCCGGTGTCGCTGGTGCAGTTCTCGCGCGGCTGCCGGTTTGCCTGTGATTTTTGCTCTATCCATGCATTTTATCCGGAAGGTGTGCGTACCCGGCCGGTTGATGAGATGCGGGATGAAATTTTATCTCTGCCTGCAAAGCGCTTTCTGATTTTTGTGGATGACAATCTTTTTGCCGGTAAGCGGGCGCTGAATGAGTTGCTGGCGATGCTCACACCGCTGAAACGCCGCTGGGGATGCCAGATAAGTATCGATATCGCCCGTAATGAGGAAATGCTGGATAAACTGGCCGCCGCCGGCTGCTGCTTCGTGCTGATCGGCTTTGAAAGCCTGAATGAAACCACGCTGAGGCGGATGGGAAAATCCCGCAGCCATACGGCGGATGATTATGCTGCCGTACTGGCGGCGCTGTACCGGCGTGGTATCTGTGTCTACGGCACTTTTATTTTCGGCTATGACGAAGACACGCCGGAGACCATCCGCAGCACACTGGCGTTTGCGGAGAGTAACAAACTGGCGATTGCCAATTTTAACCTGCTGATCCCGACCCCCGGCACGGCGTTGTATGCCCGGCTGGAGGCTGAAGGACGGCTGATTTATCCGGCCTGGTGGCTTGACCCGGATTTCCGCTACGGCGAACCGGCTTTCCGGCCGGGCGGAATGAGCACCGCAGAACTGGCTGCCGGATGTTTTTATGCCCGCACCCGCTTTTACCGTTATGCGTCCGTTATCCGGCGTCTGTGCCGTTCCGGCAGCCGGAGCGGTTGGCGCACGCTGCTGGTTGCCTGGCTTTACAATATTGCCTCGCACCGGGATATCGCCCGCAAGCAGGGAAAACGCCCGGGAGAAAAAGAGTGAAACTGATACTGATTAAACCGAATATCGGCCGTCAGGAGCACAGTCTGTATGTGGATGAGGGGCGGATGGAGCCGCTGATGCTCGGTGTTCTCGCCGGTCTGACGCCACCGGATGTGGAAGTGGTGCTGTATGATGATCGGATGGAAGCCATTCCTTATGATGAACCGGCGGATCTGGTCGCTATTACGGTCGAAACGTTTACCGCCCGCCGCGCTTATGAGATTGCGGCGGAATACAGGGCCCGTGATGTGCGGGTGGTGATGGGCGGGATCCACGCCACACTGCTGCCGGAGGAAGTGGCGCAGCATTGTGACAGTATTTTTACCGGTGACGCGGAAACCCGCTGGACAGAGATGATCCGTGATGCGGAGAAAGGCCGCCTGAAGCCACGCTATGATGCTCCTGCCGGAGTCGGCCAGGTCGATCATAATCTGTGCGGCTGTCTGCCGCGCCGGGATATCTTCCGGGGAAAAGGCTATCTGCCGATCAGCCTGATGCAGTTTACCCGCGGCTGTCGCTTCGCCTGCCGTTTCTGTGCGGTCAGCCGTTATTTCGGGCGGCAGCACTATATCCGCCGGATCGATGAAGTGGTGCGGGAGATAGAAACACAGAAACCGAAATTTATCTTTTTTGTTGATGACAATATCGCGTCTGATCACCGCGAGCTGAGTGAGCTGTGCAGTGCGCTGATCCCGCTGAATGTGCGCTGGATAAGCCAGGCAAGCCTGGATATGACCCGTAACCGCCGTCTGATGTCGCTGTTACAGCAGAGCGGCTGCTGGGGTAATGTGATGGGATTTGAATCCATCAACCCGGACAGTCTGCGTGATGCGCGAAAATCGCCGAATATGCGGACATTTTCACAGTATCGTGAGGAAATTTCGGTATTACGGGACTTCGGATTGCAGACCTGGGCGGCGTTTACCCTGGGGTATGACCACGATACGGCAGAAACCGTGGAAGATACCGTGGCATTCGCCCTGAAAAACCGCTTTGCGTTCGCCGCCTATAACATTCTGATGCCGTACCCGAACACACCGCTGTATCAGCAGATGGCGCAGGAAAACCGCCTGCTGTTTGACGGGAAATGGTGGCTGCATCCGGAATACCGTTTTAATCAGGCCGCCTTTCAGCCTGCAAATATGAGCCCGGAAACGCTGACAGAACTGTGCCATGTCGCACGCAGCCGTTTTAACAGTGTGCCGTCGATTATCCGCCGTTTTTCTGATTTGCGTCTGACGCTGCAATCCTTATCGCGTATGGCCACTTTCTGGCGTTATACCCTGTTATTCCGCAAAGAGGTGCATAAAAAACACCGGATGCGTTTTGGTTTAAAATAAGGGGGATGAATGAATACCGATCCGGATTCTTTTTCCCGCCGGGTGATCAGTTATCTGCTGTGGTGTATTCCGGTCAGCGTGGTGTTTTTCACGGTTTACCCGCTGATGAATGCATATACGGCCGGGCGCGACAGCCTGTATGCCCTGTGGTTTCCGGCTGAACTGAATATCCCGTTTGTACCCGGTTTTATCTGGGTGTACTGCTCGTTTTACCTGATTATTCTGATGCCGGTTTTGTTTCTGCCGCGCCGGGAGCACCGGCAACTGGCACTCACCTTTATGGTGATGACATTACTGGGCGGCGTGATCTTTTTTCTGTTTCCGGCACAGCTCGGTTTTGTCCGCCAGGTACCGGAATCGCCGCTGTACCGGACGATGTACACGACACTGTTTGCGCTGGATCATCCGCATAATCTGGTGCCGTCCCTGCATGTGGCCTGGTCGTGCGCGGCGGTGCTGGCCATTATCCGCCATACCGGACGCGGGCTGACACTGTTGTTTCTGTTGTGGCTGGTGCTGATTGTACTGTCTGTGCTGCTGGTTCATCAGCACCATGTGGCGGATGTGGTCACCGGCCTGCTGTTGGCGGTAACGGTTTCATATATGATGAGGAAATAATGATGAAAAGGATAATTATCAGTGCGTTAATGATATTCAGTTTTTCGGTGTATGCACAGCCCGGAGAAGAGGACGGCGCTATTCATGATGAACTGCGGCAGGTGATCGGTACCGTGGAAAATGCTATCAACAGCGGTGATTATGACAAAATGCTGCCGGTGATGAGTGAAAATCTGCGTGCCACGCCCATCACCCAGGAGTTTATCTCCGGCAAAGCAGCAATAAAACCGTATTTTGAATCCTGGTTCGGGCCGGATAAGTTCCTGAAAAAACTGAATATCAGTTTTAATGCTGATGTGGTGACGGAGTTATCCCCGGATAAAACCTGGGGTGTCGCCTACGGTAAAGGGATGGAAAAATATCAGCTGAGTGACGGCCGTACCTACGATTTTCCGACCCGCTGGACAGCGACGGTTGCGCTTGAGGACGGCGCCTGGAAAATCCGCACTATCCATATCGGTACCGATTTCACGGATAACCCGCTGCTGAATGAAACCCGTAATGCCTTACAGGGCATGATGTACGGAGCGGGCGGTCTGGTAATTGGTCTGCTGGCCGGTATTGTGCTGTTCCGCCGTAAAAGTGCGGTAAAACCGGCGACAGAAGCTGGAAAGAAATAATATTTTAATAAATCAGTGGATTATGTAAGTCGTCGGGTAACGGGCAGGCGAACGAAAAGCATGTGCGTCATGGATGACGCGCCTGAGCGTACAGGGAGGTATTTACCGCGACTTTTCGTTTTGCCCGTTATCAGACGTTGCACGGACTGACAGAAATCATCGTCTTATTTATTTTTCCGGCGGAAACAGAAAATCCAGATCCGCTGCGGCTCCCATCTGCGGGGCAGGCCGCACACCATAGCGCCACATAGTGAAATAGACACGCCAGAAGGTCGGGCGCGGCTGGTCATCCACCAGCGACGGCAGCTCATACCACGGTGCCTGCGGGTGCTGGTGGTGCGCGAGATGGCAGTGATAATTCAGCGCCAGCCAGCGGGAGATCGGCAGTACTTTCAGGTTCCACGCACCGTTCATCACATCGCGGCGGCTCCAGGCGTGATCCGCATATTGCAGGGCCGACCAGTGCAGCGCAAAAGCCCACAGGCAGAGCAGATAACCGGCCGCACTTAAGTCCAGCGCCCAAAACAGCAGTGCCTGCCAGAGAAATGCACCGAGCAGTTCACTCCAGATGGTCAGCGGCGGCAGTTTTGCCAGTTCCGGCACCTGTGACCCGAACCCCAGTGCCGGGGCGATTTTGGTGACAAACACCCGTGAACGGTACACGCCCGGAGCAATAAACCAGAGAAGATTGCCCAGCAGTACGCAAAAATAGTACAGGCCGAGCAGATTGCCGCCGTACATCCAGATATTGCGCAGCCAGCGCGGCTGGTTTGGCAGGTAATAATCATACAGCTCTTTATCTGTCCGGTTATTTTTATGGTGATTCAGATGCGCACGGCGCTGCAGGGTAAAAGAAGTCGGAAACGCCCACGCGGCAATAATCCCGATGGCGCGATTACCGGCGGCAGTGCGGGCGGCCACACCATGTACCGCTTCATGCAGAATAGCGAACGGCATATTGTTAATCAGCATAAAACCGATCAGGGCAGGCAGTGCATAATACCAGGCGAGATGGCTCACTCCCCATAAACAGGACGCTGCCGCAGTCATCGAAAAAATCAGCAGAATACTGTTGAGTAAAAGACGCATCAGTCTGTTTTCCTTGTGTTATTCGTCACTATTGCCGGGTTGAACAGCCCGGTTTTTTCATGGCGTAACCGGCGGGCGTACAGCCGGAAGCCGAGATTGGCCGCCAGGCGGATAAAACGGCTGCCCGGACGGTGCAATACCCGGCGCAGAATGGCCGTCAGACGGTATGTTTCCCGCCAGGCTTCGTGCAGTAAGGATTGCAGGGTTTCCGGTGACATATTTTGCGGCTGAAAAACCACATGTTCGTTGTCATACAGGCTCAGGTCCTGTGTGATTAAGCGGCCGTTTTCCGCCATCCGCTGCCACAGCCGTGTACCCGGCAGTGGGGTGAGGACAGAAAAACGTACCAGATCCAGCCCGAGAGACGGGATCTGCCGTATCGTATCGCGGATGCTCTCCGGGGTGTCTTCATCAAACCCGAGCACAAAACAGCCGAGTGCGGCAATCCGGTTATCGCGCAGCCGCCGGATCTGACGGCGGTATTCGCTGACCTGGTTACAATTCTTGCCGGTGGCCGTCATGGTCTGCTGACTGAGGTTTTCCAGCCCGATAAGCAGGCCTTCGCAGCCGCTGTCACACATCGCCCGGAAAACCTCGTCGTCATCCGTCACATTGAGTGTCGCCAGTCCCGACCAGCGGATTTTCAGCGGGATCAGTGCCCGGAACAGTTCCAGACTGTACTGCCGGTCGGCGTACAGATTAGGGTCGAGGAATATCCAGCGCTGTCTGCCGCTCTGTTTTATCTCGTTAATCACATCTGCCGCTGGCCGTGCTGTGCCTTTGCGTCCCCACTGATGCTGCACCGAACAGAATTCACAGGCAAGCGGACAACCACGGTCGGCAATAATAGTGGCGATATTCATGTAGGCGCGGGACGGCAGCAGATCACGGCGCGGCACCGGCATCGGCAGAAAGCCGCGCTCAGGGCGGTGCTGATAACGCGGTTGCGGATGTCCGTCAGCCATATCCTGTAAAAATTGCGGCCAGATGAGTTCACCGGCACCGATGAGGACGGTATCGGCGTGTTGTGCCGCCTCATCCGGCTGCAGTGTGACGTGTGCGCCGCCCATTGCGGTTCTTGCCCCGCGTTCGCGCCAGTAGCGGCACAGCGCATAGGCGCGGGGGGAAGAGGAGGCGGTGGCGGTGATCACCACCAGATCAAAATCCCCGGCAGTGACCGGCGGGGAAACGCCTTCATCACAAAGGGTCAGTTCGGCATTCAGATGCGGGGGAACCAGGGCGGCGAGGGTGATAAGGGTCAGCGGGGCATAGCTGATCGCCACGGAAAACGCGCTTTTCCGGTAGCGGTAAGTCCTGTCAAACGGCAAAATCAGTAATATTCTCACCGGTGCTTCCTGCTCCGCTGCTGACATAAGGACTTTTACAATGGCACAGTACGTCCGGGAACGCACTGTGCCGGATCAAAGATCAGGCCGCAACCACTTCAAGCACAGAGATATAGCATTCAGTCGGGATAAGGCGGTTTATTTTCAGTCCTGCTTCAGCCAGCAGAGCCTCAAACTCCGGAATAGTCCGCTCACCGCCACCGGGCAGGATCGCCATACAGAGAATGCCCATACCGTAATGCGCCGCCGGATTGGTTTCCGGATGCACAATGGATTCGATGATCAGCAGTTTGCTGTCCGGTTTCATGGCCTTGCAGCAGTTTTTCAGTACAGCGAGGGCGTTGGCATCATCCTGATTAAAAATGACTTTTTTCAGCAGATACATATCCGCCTGCGGCACGGATTTAAAGAAGTCACCGCCGTCCAGCGACCAGCGGGAATCGTCACCCAGCTGAGACAGGTATTTGTCTGATATCACATGCGGGCTGTCGAACAGGGTGGCGGTCAGTGTCGGGTCGCTGCGCAAAATCCGCAGCAGCAGTGAGCCTTCGCCGCCGCCGATATCGGCAATATGGCACGATGACGGGAAGTTATAAGCCCGGGTGACAAAATAGTTTTCCATCTCTGACAGGGCGGACATCCCGGACGGAAAATTATAGCTGTCGTTGCGGTTGGGTTTGGTGGCCTGATATTCGTAGAAGGTTTTACCGAACAGCTTTTTAAAGTTCAGTTCACCGCGAACGGATTCATTAAGCTGACCAATGGTTGACCAGTAAGTATTATCGGTCAGTGTCAGAACGGCATCCCGCTGTGAGCAGGGGTGATCACGGCGGAGAAACTCCGCATCAGGAGAGAGCCGGTAACTGTCATCATCCGTACCGGTGAAAATACCGTTCAGTGCCAGCATCCGCAGAATGCGGCGCAGGTTATCCGGATCCGAGCCGGTGCGTTCTGCCAGTGCGGTAACAGAGAGCGGCCCGTCAGCCAGATGGTCGGCAATATTCAGCTCTGCCGCAACCCGCAGACAACCGGGCAGCGCCAGCCCGAGAGTCACATTCAGGATACGGATGACAGATTGCTCTTCCGCCGGACTCATCAAATCCGGTTCAGTATAAGACATAGCGGTAACTCCTTTCTGACATGAATAACAGGGCTGGTCAGAGTGCCTGATGCGGCATACAGCACTCTCTATGTTAAATAAAACTAAACAATAGAGGGAGGATAGCTCAGCAGCAGAAAATTACCGTATCGGAATATGAAGTATTATTAATTAATGATAAGTGAATCAAATATTCACTGATGAATGAGCCTGTTTCTGCTGATCTTCAGGCCGCGCATCATACACAGCCAGGCGCAGGCGGAAACACCAATCAGCAGCAGCCACAGGGTATTTGGCGGGAAATAGGTCAGCACACCGCCGGTCATCAGCGGGTTAAAGGCACCGCCGAGCCAGCCGAGGGATTGAGCGGAAAAGTAGCTGGATTTCATGCCGTCCGGCGCAATGTTGTCGATCAGCATATATTCACCCGGCGCATAAATCAGTTCACCGAGGGTAAAGACAAATGCAGCAATTCCCCAGAACACAAGGTTGCTGCCTGACATCATAAATCCGGCCAGTCCGGCCATAAAAAAGAGTGTACCGAGAGTCATCAGCTTTTGCAGATTGTCTGTGCTTATCCGGCGGCCGACCATATATTGCAGTGAAACCACTACTGCAGCATTGACCGGCAGTACCACACCAATCACTTTTTCTGCCAGTGTGGTATCTGCCACCGTCAGGACATACTGGGAAATACAGGCGGAAAACGAACCAAACACCAGCGATCCCAGAAAGGCGGATAATGTGAACCAGAGCAGGGCTTTATCATGCAGCATGACAGAAGGCTGCCAGGTGGTACTGTTGCTGCCGGAGGCAGAAGGCGGCACGCTGCGGACAAAACGCTGAATAAAGAATATCGGGAATGAGGCGGTGCAGGCCGCCAGCCAGAACGGCAGATCCGCGCTGTACATCAGCAGGCCGGTACCAATCGGCGGCCCGACAGTCCAGCCCATATTGACGAAGGTATAGTTCAGGGAAAAGACTTTGGTTTTGCGCGCCGGTGGCAGTGTATCGGCGAAATAGGCTTTCAGCACCGTAGCAAAAACGGAGTAGGCGCAGTTAATGAGTGAAAAGAAGACAACGACGAGCGCGATATTATGAGTCAGCGGAATAGCGATAAATCCGGCGATATAAACCAGAATTGCCATCAGCATGTAGCGTTTTTTATCAAATTTATCCGCAATGATGCCGAAGCCGAGGCTGAATAACACGCCGGTTGTCAGTGCGACCGTCAGTGCCACCCCGACCTGATCCACCGCCATGTCATACTGACGGCTGAGATAAATCGCCATAAACGGGATAGTGGCACCCCGTCCGATAGTAATTAAGAATGAGGAAGCGAGCAGTGCAATGGTGGAACGGGTGGCGGCTTGCATGGTGACATTCTCAGTATTTTTATTTTATTTTTTAATATTCACGTAATCAATATCATGCAAATCAGGCGCTGTACAGCGCCTTCCGGTTACGGCAGCACGGCGTGAGCTTCGATTTCAATCAGCCATTCGGGCAGCGATAATCCGCTGACAATAATCCATGATGAGGCGGGGGCATTATCTGCAAATTTTTCTTTCAGCACATCCGCAATTGCCATTTGTTCATCGTGTGAATCCGCACCGGCACGGATATAAATCCGCAGCATAACCACATCAGACAGAGAACCGCCGGCTGCCGCGAGGGCACGGGCAATATTGTTCACCGATTGTGCGGCTTGTTCCCGCATACCGCCTGCGATTGTCACTTCATTATGATCAACGCCGACCTGTCCTGACAGAAATAACTGCCGGGTGCCGGTTGTTTCCACGACCTGACTGAAACCGTATTGCAGGGAATTAAACAGTGAGGGCGGATTAATCCGTTTTATAGTCATAACAGCCTTTTCAGTAGTGAAATAAAAGAAAATATCGTTTTATCATAGATTATTTCAGACGCTGTAAATTAACTGATTATTAACAGCATTCTTTATTTTCAGTCTCTGTTGCAGGAGCTGAATAAAAGGGGGCTCAGTGAGTTTCTGAGATATACAGGGGGAATATTTTTATATCAGAAAAGGATATTCAACACTTACAGGACCGGCGTCGGAGATTTTTACAACACCGGCTTAATTTTTCTTTACTTAATATAAGAATCCAGCACCTTCAGGACAATATCCAGATCACCCTGACGTTTTTCCTCATCTTCCTCATGAACTACGTGTTCAATCAGGTGGCCTTTAATCACTTCCCGCATTAATCCGTTTACCGCGCCCCGGATAGCCGCAATCTGTTGCAGTACGGCGGAGCACTCATGCGGTTCATCGAGCATTTTTTTCAGTGAGTTGACCTGCCCCTGAATTTTACTGGCGCGGTTCTGAAGTTTCTGTCTGTCCCTGATGGTATGTGACATGGCAACCCCGTGAAATAAGGTGAAAAGAAAGTGACGGGCAAAATAGTAGCATCTTCGTGATACAAAGAGGTAGTGTAATTATACTGGGGGGGAGTATACTCAATTCACGCTTTCTTCATTCTGAAAACAGGGATCACACGTCATGACCGATTTTGCCTCTTTACTGCAGCAGGGAAATGCCTGGTTTTTTATCCCGGGCGCGATTGCACTGGGTGCGCTGCACGGCCTGGAGCCGGGTCACTCAAAAACCATGATGGCGGCTTTTATTATTGCGGTGAAAGGGACGGTCAGACAGGCAGTAATGCTGGGACTGGCGGCGACGTTGTCGCATACTCTGATAGTCTGGCTGATTGCCCTCGGGGGGATGTATATCAGTACCCGGTTCACGCCGGAAGCCGTAGAGCCGTGGTTACAAATGGTGTCGGCGGTGATTATTCTGGCAACCGCGTTCTGGATGTTTATGCGGACATACCGCGGTGAAAAAAACTGGCTGACAGAAATGCAGCAGGAAAGCCATACACACAGTGACCATCATCATGAGCATGATCATCATCACAGCCATGAACATGACCACGATCATCATCACCATCACCATCATGCAGAGCATCACCATGATCACCATGACCACCATGATGACGAATATCAGGATGCGCATGCCAGAGCACATGCGCATGAAATCAAAACCCGGTTTACCGGCGGCAAAGCCACCAACAGCCAGGTGTTACTGTTCGGCCTGACCGGCGGGTTAATTCCGTGTCCGGCTGCGATTACTGTTTTGCTTATCTGTCTGCAGCTGAAAGCTTTTACCCTGGGGGCAACCATGGTGCTCAGTTTCAGTATTGGGTTGGCACTGACACTGGTCACAGTCGGTGTGGTAACCGCGGTGGGGTTGCGCCAGGTCAGCCGCCGCTGGCAGGGGCTGGGTGATATTGCCAAAAAAGCACCGTACTTTTCGGCGGCGCTGATAGCGCTGGTCGGGCTTTATATGGGGATCCACGGCTATATGGGGCTGGCAAACTGATACCATTTGCCGGTGTGGTAGTTTGAGGTGAATCAAAAAGAGCTTGCCGGATAACAAAATATATGGCTTAATATTGGCATTGGTTTGGAAGTACAGACCTATTTATGTCAGTCCGATTTTAAGTTGTTCTCCGTCAAGCGTTATCCAAGATACCACTTCATAGCGAATTCCTTCTGATAGTTCCCATAAGTAAAAACGTAATCAAACCGCTTATATGCCTTATGGCAACAAAATCAATTTAAAGGAAATTCATATGTCCGCAACAATTACCGGTACTGTAAAATGGTTTAACGATGATAAAGGTTTTGGCTTTATCACTCCTGCTGACGGCAGCAAAGACGTGTTCGTTCACTTCTCTGCAATCCAGAGCGACAGCTTCAAATCTCTGGCAGAAGGCCAGCAGGTTTCTTTCACCATCGAAAATGGTATGAAAGGCCCGGCTGCAGCTAACGTGGTTGCTCTGTAATCACCGCTGTCAGTAACAGATTTTAAAAACCTCACTCTGGTGAGGTTTTTTTATGCCTGCAGAACAGAATCGTGGCGGAAACCGGCAAACTATGAATATAATTTGCTCGTTATTTAAGGAGTAAGTTATGTCTCAGAATATTTATGATAATCCTGATTTCTTTGCCGGTTATGCCACGCTGCCCCGCTCAGCAGAAGGACTGGACGGCGCGCCGGAGTGGACTGCCATGCAGACATTGCTGCCGTCACTGGCCGGGAAGTCAGTGATCGACCTGGGGTGCGGGTATGGCTGGTTCTGCCGCTGGGCAAAAGAGCAGGGCGCTGCCCGGGTGACCGGTTTTGATCTGTCAGAGAAAATGCTGGCGAAAGCCGCATCGATGACCACGGATCCGGATATTACTTGGCTGCGTGCTGATCTCGAGACACTGCAATTACCGGCGGCACAAAGTGATGTGATTTACAGCTCACTGGCACTGCATTATCTGCGTGATATCCCGGCACTGTTTGCCACGCTGTTTCAGGCGCTGGTCGCGGGCGGCAGTCTGATTTTTTCCGCAGAACACCCGATCTACACAGCTCCCGTCATTCAGAACTGGTGTACGGATAGTGCAGGTAATAAAGCCTGGCCGGTCAATCAGTATCAGCAGGAAGGCGTCAGGATCAGCAACTGGTTTGCCGACGGTGTGGAAAAGCAGCACCGGAAATTATCCACCTGGATAAATGCACTGATTACAGCCGGTTTTGAAATCACCGCCATGAATGAGTGGGGACCGTCAGCGGCACAGATTGCCGCCAACCCGGCACTGGATGAAGAAAAAGAACGGCCGATGATCTTTCTGCTCAGCGCCCGCAAGCCGGAATAGTGGCTGACGGGCGGGTTTGTTCCGCAGTTTACAGCGTGAATTTATGCTTTCTTATCAGCACAAACAGACCGGCAACCGCCGCGAGGATAAGGAACCAGGCAAGGTAAGTATGCAGCGGCAGGGCAAGGATTGCCGCGCTGATAAAATACCCCGCAGAGACAATAACGCTTCCCCATAGTGCTCCGCCGAGAATATTCAGCACAAAAAATTTCAGCGGATTAATACCGGCGGCGCCGATAATAACGGGGCCGATAGTCCTTAATCCGTAAGCGAAACGTATTCCGATAATAATCAGGCTTTCACGGCGGTGAATTATCCGTTGCAGACGGGCTATTTTATCCGCATGTTTATGAATGCGGGGAAGGATCCGGTTTCCGGCAAAATAACCGGTAAAAAACAGAACATTGTCACTGATAATTCCGCCCAGTGCGGCCACCAGCATCACTTTCGGATAGGATAATAACTGATGGTGTGCAGCAATGCCGGACAAAAATGCAGCGGTTTCCCCTTCGATCATGGTACCGAAAAAGGTTGCCCAATAGCCGTATTCTGTAATCCAGTGTGTCAGTAATGTTTCCATCCGCCACTCCGTTTAAAATAAACCGGCGGAGATATTAATACATAATCCCAGTATCGCCATATTAAAAACAAAAGAGACGACGGATTGCATTAATACCGCGCGGCGCATCGGGGAGGATGCGATTTCGACATCGGCAGTCTGTGAGGCGACGGCAATCGTAAATGAGAAATACATAAAATCAGAGTAAGTGGGTTCAGCCGGTCTGTCCGGAAATAATAACCACGGTTTTTCCTGTTGCGGGTTGGTGTAATAAAGGTGCGCATAGTGCATGGTAAATCCGGCCGGTAATAACAGCCAGGAAGACACTAATGTGGATGCGGTCAGAATATATTGGAAAGCTTTATCATTACCTGTCAGATTACCGTGCCCGCCGAGGGCAAAAAAGAGCACCAGTAAACTGACACAACACCCGGCCAGCAGGAAAAACATCACCATGCGGGCGCTTTCATCCTCAATTTTAGTCAGTTTACGGATATCTTTTACTTTCTTATTAATGATCCGCTCAAAAAGAAACAGCAAATACACCCAGGAGAAGGCATTCCAGCTGAGGATCAGGCACATCAGTGCACTCTGTACGGGCAGCAGAGCAAAAAAAGTCACAAACGCGACCATCAGAGAGATAATAAAACGCGGACGCGAGTGAAAGGCGTGCCGGAAAATATGAGTAATGCGAATACCATAGCGCAACATACCAGTATCCTGTTCAGAAAGATGACATTTTATTATACCAAATATCCGGCAGCAGGGGCGGCATCACTTTTTCGGATACGTGCTTTTTATATACTGAATATCCCTGCCATTTAAAGTGTCTTTCCATGAGCATAACATTTCTTATTGTCATGTTTTTTGTCGCCGTGGCCGCCGGATTTATCAACGTGGTGTCAGGCGGTGGTGGTTTTCTGTCGATTACCGCACTGCTGATTTCCGGGTTACCGCCTGCTAACGCACTGGCAACAAATAAGATGCAGGCACTGGGCAGTTCATTAACATCCGGTATTTATTTCTTGCGTCAGGGGCGGATTGATTTAAAGAATAATAAATGGGTATTTATTGCGACATTCTTCGGTGCCGCATCCGGCACGATTTTTGTGCAGTTTATTGATCCGACTTTTCTGAAAAAATTACTGCCGGGATTAATTATCAGTGTCACGCTGTACTTTATTTTTGCACCCGATATCACTAAATCCAAAGAAAAACAGCGTGTTTCTTTTTTCCTGTTTTCATTTATCTGCGGCGGCGGTGTCGGGTTTTATGACGGATTCTTAGGTGCCGGTGCCGGGACATTTTATACCATCAGTTATATGCTGCTGTTAGGATACCGGATAGATAAAGCACAAATTCACTCCAATTTCCTGAACCTGGCCTCCAATACCTCGTCCGTTATCTTTTTTATCGCAGGCGGTAAAATGATGTGGTCGCTGGGATTACTGATGTTTGCCGGACAAGCTATCGGGGCGCGGCTGGGGGCCGGTGTGGTACTGAGCTCCGGGCTGAAAGTCATAAAACCGATGATTATTCTGGTCTCTGCCGGGATCAGCACCAAAATGTTATTTGATATGTATTTTTGACAGGGACAAAATCACCGGAAGAGTACGACACACTTCAGGCGATGATCATTAAAAATGAGAGTCAGCTGCTGCCGCACCGGGTTGATCCTTTCACCGTTCTGACAGAAGTCACCCGGAAAGATAACGTGATTATCCTGAATTATCAGGTTACTGGTCTGCCGCCGGAATTATTCAGAGAAGAAAAATCGGTAAATAAAATGCAGGGCATTCTGACAGGGAAATATTGTCAGGACTCGGCCATCATGCGGTTATGGCAACTGGCGTTCCCGTCGGGGTTACAGCATAACTATTTTTCGGACGGCACCCGGATGATGCAGATAAATATTAAACCATCAGATTACGGGGCGCAAATTTGTCAGTGTGTTTTCTGTATTTTTGGTTATTTTTACCGGATAGGCTCTTCCCGTGGTGTCTGTCCGGTAAATAAGATGAATTTCACCGTCGCCGGGCTGTCCGGCAATATCTTCAGGGGTTAACTGCCCGCTGTATTTACACTGTCCGATAGCTGTAATATCAATTTTTGCCTGTGCGGCAGACATCGTTATTAAAAGCAAAAGCAGGGAATATCTCAGCAAAATGATCTCCGTCAGCAGGGGGTAACTATATTGCCATAATCTGTTTTTTTATCCGCAGATATCCCGGTAAACCGCATCCGGACCGGATAACAGCGGAATGATTTATTTTACTGTCCAGGCTTCAGAAAATTCCCGCTCAGAAAATAGTTCAGCCAGACCGCTGATTTGCTTAAGCCGTAATACTTCATCCGGCGACATTCCCAGTTCCTCTCCGATTCTTTCATCGCTCCAGCCCAGTCGTGATAAGTCCCGGACAATATCTGACATCGCGGTAACCTGATGCTGTCCGCGGGCCCGGTTATGGCGGATAGTAACGGCCATCTGTTCAGCAACTCCGTGATTTTCCGTATCGAGCAGCGTTACCGGCAGGTATCCGTTAAGTCGTTTTTTCAGTGCATTTTTCCGGCTTAATAAATAACGATGATAGCCATCAACCACCTGCAAGTCTGAGCGGTCGTGCGGAGATGGCAGCACAACAACCGGCTGGGTATAACCGTCTTTGGTCAGAGACGTTTCCAGCAATTTTTTCTCCGAGGGTGACATCACGTTCGGATTATAATCATTTGCGGTCACCTGTGCCCGCTTTACCCACAGCACACAATCGACCGGTTCATCTTTAAACGGACTGCGCTGATGTAAAAAAAGTTTTATCCGGTTGAGTGCCTCAATTGTTTGTTCTTCATTATCCAGTCCGTTCAGATAGTTTTCCAGTAAAGAGAGTACTGTTTTCATATTTATGTTATCCGTCTGCTATATCAGTTGCCAGTCTTTGCGTTTTGCCTGTATGCGCCTGCAATACTTGTCGTAGCAATGAGATTTGGTCGGGCTGAATGCCAGTGAGCGGCACCAGAAATCATTACGTAAAAGGGTTTTGCAGATCCGCCGCCAGGACGGAATATCTTTACTGCCTGTATCACCGGATTGTTCATCCGGGATCCCGTCCGGATAATCCCGCTCTGCATACCAGTGCAGATAGACCGCAATTTTGTTCCGGTAGTGTTCTGCGGTTTTTTCCGGCAGGCTGGCCAGTAAAAAACGGGCGTAGGATTTCCAGGTATGACCGGCAGGCTTGCTGATTTGGCGGGAACCGAAAAAACCGGCTTTATTTCCGGGTCGTGTGTACAACATACCGGCATCCGCACCACTGACCCGCGCACAGGCAAGGCTCCATGTTTCCGGCTCCAGGACATGATACAGCCACAACCCTCTGCGCTGTTCCGGGCCGAAGGGTTCACAGATCCGCATTTTACTGAGACTGACACCGGCCTGATGCATCAGATCATAAATCGTATTGTAAGGAAGTCTGCTGCGGGAAATATAAGTCCAGATATCTTTCACATGCCAGTCATAAATCGGGTAACCCATATAATAGAATCCTTCCGGTGATGCGGTTGTCCACGGGATATCATCGGCATAACGCAGTTTCCGGTTATTACTGATGGCGAGAAACCGGTTTAATGATTCATCGGCGCGGATCCCCAGCAGTATGACAGAGCTGTGATGATCTCCGGTGATCCACTGATTAAATGCGGGAGTAAAATCTTCAAAAATAATCCCCGGATGATAGAAGGGAAAGAAATCAGGGTCAGTAATGGCATCTTCCGGTGGTTGCCGGACCCATTTTTTACCGGGTTCCCAGGCCGTCCAGGCCGGTTCATACTGGGAAATACCACTTTCGGTGGTGACAGGCAGCGCTATCCAGTAAAACCGCTGAGTACAGTCAGCATAGAGCGATTTCATGGCAGCAACATGGCTGATAGTAGCGGAATACTGTACTTCCCAGTCGAGAAACATGACATTGAATTTCCGGTGCCGTCTTCTGGCCTCTGCTGCAACCAGATGAAAAAGAACGGTGGAGTCTTTGCCGCCGGAAAAGGAAAGGGTGATTTGTTCAAAAGTATCAAACAGCCATTCAATCCGCTTTTGTGCTGCATCCAGCACGTTTTCTCCGAGCGGAATTTTACGTTTGCAGGACATCTCGATTACCGGAATATAGTTAGTTAATAATATTAATATCTAATCATATTTTGATGATAACAGTAAATTATGGTGTCCGGCTATTATTTAGCCGGAATTTCGGTTGTCAGGTAAGAGGATGCCTGAAGATTACGCCGGATCTCAGCCAAAGGCGTGGTCTGCGCGGGCATTGTCCTTTATACTGCGCGCTGTAATGACTCAGCAACAGATGATTAAGCAGGTGGTAACGGCGATGAACGGAACAATCACAACATGGTTTGAAGATAAAGGTTTTGGGTTTATCAAAGATGAGAACGGGGATAACCGTTATTTTCATGTGGTTAAGGTCGCCAATCCTGACCTGATTAAGAAAAATGCCGCCGTGACATTTGAGCCCGGCACCAATAATAAAGGGTTGTCAGCCTATGCGGTAAAAGTAGTGCCGGAAAGCAAATATGTTTTTATCGCCGGTGAGCGTATTAAGCTGACGGCCATTAAGTCCTTCGTGGTTTACAGTGAGGAAGAAGCGGCAGATACCGGGATTGATAAAGAGAACGCGGTACTGTCTGTCGGCGTGCTGATGAACAACATCAAACCAAAATCCGCCGGTCCGGCCGAAATGCGCACACTCAGAAAACTGGCGATCACCACACAGCACGGCACTACCCTGATTTTCTCAGAAGATGAAATCGATATCGATGAAACGGTGAAAATGCTTAAGGTGTGATGGCTTGTGGATTACAGGCACAAAAAAACCAACCCTAACGAGTTGGTTTTCTTATATAAACAATGGTCGGCATGACAGGATTTGAACCTGCGACCCCCGACACCCCATGACACCGACTCGCTATTGTGTAACTGCATGATATTTATTAAATAATATCATTTTAACTGTGTTTGCAAACAGTGCTTTATTCTCAATATCTGCGCTATACGAATCATAGGCTTACAGTTCGTTTTACCACCCGTATTTATGCGATTTCACAGTGCGGTACCTCGACCCAATCAACATGGTTTTCTGTATAAATTTTTGTTGATTCAGCGTCACTATGTGCCATCCTGGCTTGTGGATCAAATCCGCGTTGTTTAAACATAAATGCGGCCAGCGCTCTGATCTCATGAAAAGTTGGCCTCTCATCTGGTTCAAGGTGTGCGCCAACCCCAACTTTATCTCTGACTTTTGAGAATCCCCGGCTGACATAATCCGGTGCCACCTGTGTGGGATGGCTTACATACTGGCTTATTTTGTTTGGTAACCGCTCAGGAACGCGGTGAACAATGTACGGACTGGCAACGTTATCGCGGCTGTTATCAATAATTTCCTTTATAACTTTACCGATCGGTATTGCCACATGGGCGGCTTCCTTGTGTTGTACTTTCTGCCGGTGAATGTACAGCATCCCGTAGATCCCGTTTCTTTCCTCCGGGAACCAGACGCATCCGCAGGTGTTTTCCTTCGGTGCTTTAATGTTATATTTTATGCGCGACACTTCAAGCCGTGCCTGTGTTGTCTGCAGGGCCAGATCCATAGCAGTACGGAGCCATGGTTCAGCAGCCGCTCTGATTTTCAGGAAATCATCATACGACAATCGCCGCCGGCGTTTACTGTCGACACGCTTCATTTTTTTGCGTTCTGCCGGGTTATCCAGCATCAGCGATTCATCCATTGCGTAACTGAAAATCTTCTTCAAAAATCCGACTTTCCGGTTCTGAACGTTTGCTGATGCATCAGCATGGTATTCAGCAATAAATCCGTTTACATGCTCCAGGGTAATTTCGGCTGATGGTATATCTTTGAAAAATTCTTTTACGCGTTCAGCGTCTTTTATCCAGTCAGACAGGGTGCTTTTTGATGGTTGTTCGTCACGAATAATACGCTCAAACAGACGATCAAAATGCTCAGTGAGTGGCAGTGATTCACCGTTAATACCGCCAGAGTCAGTGATCAATGATTTAACACTGACAGCACGCTCCGGACGCATAATATTGTTGTATTCACGGGCAATGGCTATAGCTTTTGCTTTGTCAGTACCAACACTTTTACGGACACCGTTTACAAGTATGAAGCGGTAACATTTTGCTGACTTATCATAGTAAAGGAAATCCGGCAGATGCCGGAATTCCCGTTTGCGAGGTCGTGCCATATTATGAAGCCTTAATCAGATCGCTTACGCATGAGGAAACCTCAGACTCAACCCCCCATCGTTCAGATGAATGAACAAGAATAGTTCCGTCAACAATTCGGCCTTTCAGCGATCCGATTTCTATCCAGCGCCGGACGGTTCTGTTATCGGGTATTGATCCTGTCTCAAATTCTCTTTTTGCCCATGCGCTGGCTTTCATAAGTTTTCCGATAGCCATAATCTTCTCTCCACACATCGCCGTATACGATTAGAGGTTTTTAAATAAATGCTGGTGGATTGCGACCACGTAATTCACCTGGTGCAATGCATCATCCAGTGCATTGTGTGCTTCACCAACAAACGGGAAATCTTTTTTCGGGTCGATGCCGGCATTGCGGCCAAGTTCGACAATGGTGCGCACATCTCGGTCATTCCAGTGTCTCCAGAATGGATTTATCTCACAGTTTTCGTATGCAGTACGCAGGATCACATTATCGAAATTACTTCCGTTACCCCATACCTGCACCCGTTCTTCACAGAACTCAGAAACGAATGAACTGAGGCCGAGCAGTGCGTCAGGCAGTTCAATGGCCTTTTCGCTATTAATGATTTCACCACGGGCATTATCGCTTTTACCCAGCCACCACAGCACGGTGTCTGCGTCGATACTACCGCCGTATTTTTCGCTGCTGCGCAGGTCGATAATTTCATAAAAAAGTGCATCATCAGTTACACCGGAAACCATATCGAACGGAACTGCAGCAATAGCCACAATGGCGGAATCTGGTTTGTTACCCATAGTTTCAAGGTCAATCATCAGGTGTTTGAATTTATTCACTATCCTTATCCCCTTGTAATTTATTTAATTCATAGTCATATGAGTGAAGAACCATAATGCACTGGCGTAATGCTTCTTTAGCGTTGTTCTCGACAGTGTTCGTCAGACTCATCATTTTAGACCCGTGCCTTTCTTCCATCACTTGCAGCGTGTAAGTCAGGCGGGCGGCTATATCCGGAACAGATTCACTCATAGCGGATCCTTATAGAATACCATCCAGTGCGTTTTATCGTTCTTACCGACACGCTGCACAATGGTAGGTTTATACTCAGTCAGCTCAAGAATCTGACTCGCCCAGATCTGCGTTTCATTCCACTTAAAAATTAAACTACCGTGTGGCCGCAACACCCTGAATGCTTCTCTGAAACCGGCAGCAAGGTCAGAACGCCATGAGTGCTTATCCAGTGAGCCGTATTTTTTAAACATCCAGCTATTTTTTCCGACCCAGACGAGGTGGGGCGGATCAAACAGCACCTGGTAAAATGTTTCATCCGGGAACGGCAGGTTTTAAAAGTCAGCAATGATATCCGGTGTAATTTGCAGCAGACGGCCATCACAAAGAGTATGTTCTTCATTTCTGATATCACTGAACAACACGCGCGGATCTTGCTTGTCGTGCATAAACATCCGGCTACCGCAGCACATATCGAGTATTGGTTTCATTTCGTTTAATCCACTATTTAACACAGGCCCAGTTGATCTTCGATTTTCCGTAATGTATCCGGATCGGTATCAATTGGTTTAGCCATCCAGTCGACCGAAACGAGTCGTCCATTAACCAAAACGCCGATATTGAAATCATCTGATTCCCGCTGTTTCCATCCATTTTTAATGGCATCATTTCGATTATCAAAGCGCTCATAGTCGGTGTAATATTCGATGCCGCTACCCTGGGCATTGCAGTACGCCTGAGCGCAGATATAAATGTATTCAGTTTTCATCTTTATGCCCCGAGTGTGAGAGCTTCAAACCGCGCCATAAACTGGTGATATGCCTGCGGCGGTGTCAGTGGCTGGATGATGATGTCATCATGTGGCGGAGCTGAATCCAGTATCGGCCAGTGGTTGACGGGGTCTATTTCAAAGTCCCGCTTTTCGGTTGCCAGCATGACCAGATCGGCATAGTGAACATCAACGGTCATTATCGGCGGCAGGCCGAACTTCTCACGGATAACCGCTTCAATGCGTTTTTCCACGGCCTTGTAGTCTGGTAGCATGGCTTTCAGCGGTGAGGGGATATCTTTGATATACGCCTCAGCAGCATCGTGCAGCAGGGCTTCCAGTGCATATTCCGGCGGTACAATCTGGCTGACATATACAGAGTGCTGAGCCACGGAATAGAAACTCTCCAGTTGCCCGGCAAACCGGCATTCATTCGACAGGCCGCGCGCGATATCTTCGATACATATCTGATCCGGAGTGATATTGGTGAAATCAATATGTTTCCCGGTACTGGTTGCTATATATGACATTTATCTCTCCACACAATTTAGATAATAAAAAGCCGTTATTTTTTAGTGTATATTTCTTTTTGCCATAGTATCTTGTGCGGCTTTTGTTATTGCATTCGCCGTTACTTCTTTGCCGGAAATATATTCACTAACTCTTTCTAAGAAATATTTTGTGAGCGGTTGATCTTCATTGACATGAAATTCTCTCTGCACATCTATATTAATGGCTGGTGGCTTACCTAATGTCACGGTAACACTAATTTTAATTTTTGTTTTTTCTTGTTCAGACATGATGTATATCCTCTTTGGAATAAAGATTATATAATTTATTAAATTAATTTATTCTCTGGTACAGGCGGAAAAATGCCGCCGGTTAAAGCGGCATAAAATATAATTATGCTCTGAAAGTACCGATATATGTCTGGATTTCAGTTTCTTCGAATTTATCAGCCAGCAGATCACGGAATTCCTGGGCAATTTGTTCTTCCAGTTTTTCCAGCTGAACAATACGCAGTACCAACACAGGTACATCTCCCCCGGTCAGAACGCTGTAACGCAGTTTTATCGTACGTTCAGACAGTTCATCGTATGGTGTGCAGGTAAACTGAAATACAGCAGGCATGATGTCACGGCTTTTTGCTTCCACGCTTTCCATTACGGAGCGGCTGGCACCAAAATCACGGTCCTCATGATCTGCGGAGCGGCTTGCTTCAATGGTGATTTTGCGCACAGCATTGATTGCCTGCTTAATATCAATAACATTACCGTCTGCATCAAATGCCATCAGGTTATCGCGCCAGTCTTCCAGCCATTCCGCCAGTTCTTTCTGACCCTGACGGCGGTCGTTAACATTCAGCAGTGATGCAAAAGGTGATGTCTTTTTCAGTGATACAGTGGCTGTATTATCTGCATGCCCCGGATCACCGATGGTACCGATATTAAAGATAGTTTTTGCCGCCATTTCATCAGCATCAATAAAACAGCTGACACCATCCTCAATACCGTGTTGTAGGGAATATTTCACAAAATCAGCGATACTGGTTGTATCCATTGCGCCACGGAAGCGATAGCGACCTTCCTGTAAGTGTTCCAGACTTTTAACATTGAAATCACCCGGTAAAATCACAGCAGGGCAGAGGGATTTTTCTACAGCATCCAGACTTAAGGCAGCAACAGCCATATTCTTAATCTGAGAAATAGCAGTTCCGTCTAAATTAGACATAAAAAGACTCCTGTTTAATTAAAAACATAAAAAGTAAATGGAATGGTTTATTTAAAAAAAGGAAATTACTTAACGGCTTTTAATTTCCCGTCGACACTTCCGTCAATACCAAATAATTGCCCCTGGTCTTCCGGAAGAATAGTCAGTTTCCCACCTTTACCAACCCACATTGGTGTTTCGGTTGTGTCCTCTTCGGATTTTTTACCGCGCTTAGTGGGTGTCACAAACTTTAATTTGTGAGAAACCTTTAAGCGGTCTTCATCAGCCTGAGTAAATTTCAGGATGATATGAACTTCCCCGGTACCACCATTTTTATTGGTGCCGAAAGCAACATCGTTTAGTGCAGCAGAAAGTTTGTTTTCAAATACACCGGCGTCTAACTCGGAGAGAAAGTCCGGTACACTGGTCATGCGGTTATTCTCGTTCATTGCGTTTTTCCTTTCGTTGTCTCTTCACACAAAGATAAGTCCACCGGCGGTCAGGCAAGGTATCTATCCGGCAGGACGATTTACGCCGGTGGACTTATGTTTGTAAAAAAAATGGCGGCCGGCTGGTGGACTGCACCGTGTTATGCACGGCCGCTAATGATGCTGCATGGTTATTGTTGTGGGGTCGTTTACTCTTCACACAGTTATTCAGATACGCAGCCGTTACTGCGGTTGTACTGTTAAAGTACAGCGCTCTTCCCACTTTATGATATCTTCATCGAGTCGACTGATAGTGCGTTCGTGGTCGCGGATCTCTCTGTCACGTTCTGCACGCAGAGATTCCAGCTTTTGAAGTGCCTGGGCTTTTTCGGTGATCCACGCGGCAACATCGTCTACTGACATGTTGTTAGTGGTGATGATTGGTTCGGTTTGCATTAGATTCTCTCCTAATCTTCATTAGGTTTTAGTCTAAGATATCTTCGCTTGTAGGTCAACGCAAATCTTATTAAAATTAGATTTGCGTGATTAAGACAAATTAGAGTTCGTATTGTACACCACGGACAACCCCAATGATTAGGCAGTTTCCGTTAATGGAAATGTTTGGGTAGCGGGGGTTTAGGGGGGATAGAAATTTACTCGGGCCATCTATTACTAGTTTTTTTATCGTCACTTCGCTTGTTCCATCAAGGCGGGCTACGACAATTTTCCCGTTAACGACTTCCGCCTCTGGGTCTACAATTACCTTTGCTCCCTCCGGTATGGATGGTGAACCGGAAGGGTTTGTCATAGAATCACCTTTTACAATAAGGGCAAAACTTGATGGTGATGTTTTTATTGATGTCTCAAGGTATTCAAGTGCGTCATTATATATATCTTCAGGAATACTTTCAGTAAATAATCCAGCCTGCACGTATGATATTACAGGGATTTTTCGCATTGTTGTTATGACATTTTCAGCATGCTTTGACGGTATTCCGTACAAAATATACGGTTCTGTTGTGTTAAAAAATTGCGCTAACTTAATTAGTGCATCACCGCTTGGTTGATTTAAATCCCTCTCCCAAAAGCCGACCGCTACGCCTGATACACCACAGAACTTGCCGAGCTCAACCTGTGTTGTTTTCGTTGTATTCCTTAGTCTCTTTATTCTACTTCCTACAGTCTCCATCCTAACCTCACTTAGACAATACATAACCTATCTTATTTTTTATTGATAAAAGATAACTAATACCATAACATCTAACTTTACTAATACCTAAGGGGATGCCAATGACTACAAGCGAGATCGAAAAGCATTTTGGTAGTGCTGGAAAAGTGGCTGATTTTTTTGGGATAACCCCAGAAGCGTTTTACCAATGGAAGAAACGTCCGGGTGGGTTAATTCCAAAAAGCAGAGCCTTCGAGGCAGCCTGCCGAACTGACGGAAAACTCAAGTACAACCCTGAACTTTATCAGCATAGCAGCACAGAAAAGCACGGTTAACTACAACCCAACCTGAAAGCGAGTAGGCAATGAAGAACAAATTACCGAAAGAAATTCCAATTGTGGATCTTAAGCAACGGGTTTCTGACTTTGTGGAAAGTTACCCAGGCGGTCATGAAGCCCTGGCGGCCATTCTGAATATCAGATTACCCGCGTTCCGTAATCGCTTTAACGAAAAAAACGGTACCGGTTATTTCACGCTGGGTCAGCTGGAAACACTGGAGGATCTGTCAGAAGAGAAATTTTTAGCTGATTACTTCAATGAGCGTATAGGCCGTGTTTCATACCAAAAGCCGGATGCCGGGGCACTGGACAGTGTTGAGCTGCATGACCTGCGTATGAGGGTAGACCAAAGAAAGGCCGCTCTGAGCATGTGTATCGGGGAATCAATTTCGAATGACGGGTATATCGATGAAAAAGAAGCTATTGAGATTATCAGGAAACATAACCGGTGCATTGCCGCAGAAACTGAATACAGGCATTCGCTTATCGAAATTTACCGGAAGAAAGGGTGAAGCCGAAGGTATACGGCCTCCGGCTTCGGTCGCGCTATATCAATTTGTGTGAAGAGATAAACGCATGAGCAGATTAACTCATTTGGCAGGCTTTGCGCAACTCCGCGTTGCTCCTGTGAAGGGTGGTAAAGACCCTGCCGCATTTGTTTATACGGTAAGAGTACCGGAAGGTTTCTCAGAAACAAACTACCAGTTTGTGAAGTGGGCGGTAGGTGATTTTAACCGCATGGGTAAGACAGCAGGAGCCGTGGTATGAAAGAAACAGCTGACAATCTTGATCGGTATTACACCGACAGCCGCGGGCGGAAAGTTCACGTTATCCGGTACGACCGGGAGAACAGCCGGGTGATTTTCATGCGTGACGGTTATGAGCACCCGTGCTTTGAACCGCTGAAAATCTTTCAGGAACGGTATGCACGCTGTCCGGATGAGGTGAAACCATGAGCATGATTTTAACTGCACGGGCTTTGCAGATAAAAACAGGCAACCCGCTGCGAAAACTGGTACTGGTCAAACTGGCGGACAATGCCAACGACCAGGGGGAATCATGGCCGTCTGTGCCGTACATTGCTGAGCAGTGTGAAATATCTGAACGCTCAGTGCAGAACCACATCAATGCCCTGGTGAAAATGGGGCTGGTTCGTGTTGAGTCACGAAAATCGGCCAACGGTCTGAACCAGTCAAATATTTATCATCTGTGCCTGGATGTTACCGCTGTGAGTGGTGAATCTCCTGCACCCTGTGGTGCAAATCCTGCGGGGGTGAGTGGTGCAAATGGTTCCCGGGCTGGTGCAGCAGATGCACCGGGTGGTGCAAATGGTTCCGGTAGTGGTGCAGGAGCTGCACCCGGAATCAGTCATGATCCAGTCATAGATCCAGATAATAAAAATATTAATCCTGTTCGCGGAAAAGCCAAAAGCAAAACCGTGATGCCGGAAAACTTTGCACCGACACCAGAACACATTGAGCAGGCCAAAGCCGCCGGTCTGGACATTCAGGATGAGTTTCAGAAGTTCAGCGATTACCACGCCAGCAAGGGTACGCAGTATGTCTGCTGGAACTCCGGTTTCAGATATTGGCTGAATACGGCCGCCGGATTTAAACGCTCTGCGGACTCAAAGAACATCGACACCACCGAGTGCGATGAAGTCTTCAGAAAAATGTTCTCATCCTCCGACTGGAAGCCAGAAAACCGCGTACAGGAGCTGGTCGCAAAACACAAATCCTACATTGGGCGGATGAATGAAATTGCCGGACGAGCAGCATTTCGCGGGTACTGGAAACAGGCCACAGAGCAGGCCGCCAAAGAACGGGAGGCTGCGTGAACATGTGCTCAGATTACGTCATTGAACTGGAAGAACTGCGTAATAAACCTGCCCACATGCTGAAAGAGGTCGGCGATCAGTGGCGGACGCCTGATACGCTGTATTGGGGGCTCAATGCGAAGTTCGGCCCGTTTACCCTCGACCTGTTTACTGACGGTAAGAACAGCAAATGCCCGAACTATTACACCGCCGAAGATAACGCACTGACACAGGACTGGTCAGAAAAGTTGAAAGAGCTGGGCGGTGCAGCATATGGCAACCCGCCATATTCCCGCAGTAGTTATCACGATAAACAGGCCGTAACCGGTGTTCGTAACATTATGGAATATGCTCAGGCTATGCGTGAGAAAGGTGGCCGGTATGTTTTCCTGCTGAAAGCGGCGACGAGTGAAACATGGTGGCCCGAATATGCAGATCACGTTGCATTCATCCGTGGCCGTATCGGGTTTGATTTACCGGACTGGTTTGTACCGGCGAATGAAAAACAAAAACCGTCAGGTGCTTTCTTTGCCGGTGCGGTTGTCATTCTGGATAAGGACTGGCGGGGAGAAAAAATCAGTTATATCAGCCGCGATGAATTGATCACCATCGGCGAACTGTTTATGCGGCAGGCACGCTGGCTGGTGGCGAAAACAGGGGAGGCCGCGTGATGATGCTTTATACCCGAATTGCGGAGGATATACCGGCTGGTACGGAGCTCAGTATTCCGGACATCATGGAAAAATACGGAGTCTCTTACACAAAAACCCAGTCGGCGACGCGTGTATTAGAAAAAATTAATGCTGTTGATGTGATTCACCGCAGAAAAGGCAGCCAGACCATATTCAGAGTGGTGCCGGATGCGCCGGTATTAGCCAGAAACTATGAAAGCAAAGTATCAGCGAAGCGGGACACTTTCAAAAAAAAGAAGAATCCATTCGGAAGAAATAAACCCTGCGGGCAGGATGTGGCCGAGCGGGAATTTGTATCTAACTATAACCGGTTGTTTTCGGTATTAGCGGCAAAGCGCAGAGAGTTGCAGAGTAGTGCGAGAACAGATCTGTTTTTTGCCGGGAACAAAATCGCGCAGCTTAACGGGGAAGTGGGGTAAATCCGAGGAGACTTGCCCCCTATGTGAAACGCGCAGTATACGGCTGCGCTTAAAGTGTGGAGAGATAACGATGAGCAATCTGATTATTGTCGAGGGTATTAATGTGCGCCGGGATATGGCTGGTCGCTATTGCCTGAATGACCTGCACCGGGCCGCTGGTGGAGAGGAAAGACATAAACCGCCTTATTGGCTGAGAAATGCACAGACAGAGCAACTTATTGCCGAGTTGCAAATCTGCGACTCGGGTACACAGCCGGTAAATGTGTTGCGTGGTGGTACTGAACAGGGCACCTACGTGTGTAAAGAACTGGTTTATGCCTATGCAATGTGGATCAGCCCTTCTTTCAATCTGAAGGTTATCCGCACGTTCGATGCTGTGGCCGGAACACAGCAGGCGATACTGTTGGCTGACAAAGTGCAGGCTGGCACTATCCTGCTTGAATCTATGACGAAAACATTGAACCTGTCGAATTCCTCAAAACTGGGCGGGTATCAGAAACTGCAAAAAATGGCTGGTCTTCCGGATCTGGCTCCCTCCTATGCAATTGATGCACCGGTGGGTGCGGTGGATGGATCCAGCAGACCGACAACATCCCTGACTACACTGTTGAAAAATCACAATGCCGCATTGTCTGCGACCAGAGCATACAAACGCCTTGCTGAGCTGGGGATTGTGGAGCAGAAAGCCCGGCCCGGATCCAGAGGTACACAGCGCCTGTTCTGGTCGATAACCACGCGTGGACTGGCATACGGTAAAAATATGACATCCCCGGCGAATCCCCGGGAAACGCAGCCGCACTTCTTTGAAAGCAAGTCAGCTGAGCTTCTGGCACTGATGATGACTCCGGCGGTGGCCTGATGAATTACCTGTTAACCGGCTTTGTTCAGAAAGATGCCAGGATCCTGATGTTTAATCCCGGTGCTGAGATTTGTAACTTCCGGAACGGTGCCCGTTATGTTGTCAGTGCGGCTCCCCGTTCAATGGATGGCATTCCGTCCGGCCGCGTTCCGGCAGATGCACATCCGCTGCTGACAGATGAGCGGGTACTGCGTTTCCTGGACAATCCTGCCGTGGTAAAAGCTGCCGGTGGTTTACAGGGGGTTCGTCATTACGTTTCATCGGTAAGTCATTGCCAGATTGGCGATGAAGCAGATCCGTATCATCACCACGAACTGACCATGACACGCCATAAAGACGGTTTTATCAGGACGTGCTGGCATCATGACAACATCTTCCGGGAGGGGAATATCCACCAGCAGCAGGCGGATGAAATACTGTTGCGTAACCAACGGGCATTTGTGGCGCAGAGCATATTTATTGATCTGCGGCTGCCGGTCGGCCATCTTCTGAATCCTTCCGATTTGTTCACGTGGTCTGTGATGCGCCGCGTCAGTGATTATCTTCCGGCCTTTATCAGTTCTTACATCCTGATGCAGCCACCGGAAGAAGAAATAACCGGCACCATGACGGAGCATTCCATTGTTCACCGGACACGCTCACACCACCGGATTGTTCAGGACATCGTAGAGCAGATAAAGCCGGTCGTTGTTCCTGAGATAGAGCCGGAGCCTCCTGCCAGTTTTATGCGGATCCCGAAGTTAAAACGCTGGGAGTGTCAGAAATACCTCTTATGGGTGAAAAGCCAGCCATGTTGTGTGTGTGGGCAGCAGGCGGATGACCCGCATCACATTATCGGCCACGGCACCGGTGGTACCGGTACAAAAGCACACGACATTTTTACCATCCCACTGTGTCGGGTTCACCACGACGAGTTACACCGGGATCCGGCAGCATGGGAAGCAAAGCACGGCAGCCAACTGGAGTTGTTATTTAAGTTTATGAACCGGTCATACGGGATCGGCGTTTTTGGTTAATGCGCTGTACGGAGCGCGGAGAGATAAACGATGATTGAGCACGATTTGCAGTACCTGCGGGATATAGCGACTATCGCAATGACCGATCACAGCTGCCGAACCAAAGGTCAGCTTGAAGCATTTGAGGGATTTGTATTGGGAAACACAACTCGCTACCCACGAAGAAAGCCCCGTGATATTACCGTGAATGGCAGAAAGATTAGCCGTGAAACCGAGGCTGTATCCTGCTGGTCAACACACTGTTCCGTGTTACCGATGCCACCTATTGACCGGGTGGACTATCGGAACTGCTCCTGGCGTCGGGCAATTATGAAGCTGGAAGCAGCAGAACAGTCCTGGCTGTTGTATTGCTACGGTAAGGAGCTGAAGTTCTCACACCAGACCACTATTACCGCCTATGTATGGGGCGAAATGCAGGATAGGATTAAAGGGAATCGGGTATCGAAGAAAGTGAAAGAGCGACTCAGGGCGTTGGTATGGTTGGCCGTACAGGACTATACCCTGAACAAAGACGGATATTACTATCAGTCTGAACTGGCTGAATTGGTGGGGGTGGCTCCTGATAACTGGTGCAGAAACTATAAGGTTCATTGGCAGGAATTGCTGTTGATTTGTAAGACTCTGGACTGTGGGGCATTGCGCAAAATGAGAAACAACCGGCTGGAAATACGGCGCAAAAATGTAGTTGGAACTTGCAAAAGTCAATAATTTGAGCCATATTTAATGCTAATTTGATATGTTGTCATAATTGTATATAAACCTCGCGAATGCGGGGTTTTTTATTGCCTGAAATAAACATAAGACTTGCTGTTACGTTTGGTCAGAGTTACATGTGTATTTATGAACAATAACTGACCAAAGGTATAAAATACTATGTTAAAACAGAGTGATATGACAACAGCAGCGGCTTGCTTTTTTGAGGTGTTACCGGACGGGGTTTTTTCTGTCAGCGATGCGGCTGCCTTGTCAGGGCTTTCCCTGCCGCGTTGCCAACTTCTTCTTACTCAGTTCAGCCTTGCCGGTCTTTTGAAAGACTGTGGCAACGGTGAACGACTCAAACGACTTTAAACTGTGAAATGGGCGGCTGGTGGGTGTTGGTAGCACCTTCCCAGCCATTCACCCGTTTGTGTGATCACGGATAAACCAAGGCCCACTGCTTGTGTGCACAAAGCAAAGGGAGCTTAACAAAAAAGGTTACCCGGATCTATGAAAAACACTGTTAATTTAAACAGTATTAATTTGGTCAACGACGACTCACTCAGCTACATCAAAACCCTTCCGGACAATTGTATTGATTTAATCGCCACTGACCCGCCGTATTTTCAGGTAAAAACATGTGCCTGGGATAACCAGTGGCCGGATGTTTCTGCTTACCTGTCATGGCTGGACGAAATGTTGGCTGAGTTCTGGCGGGTACTGAAACCAAACGGCAGCCTGTACCTGTTTTGTGGTTCACGTCTGGCCTCAGATACAGAAATACTGTTACGGGAGAGGTTCAGCGTTCTCAGCCATATCATATGGGCGAAGCCTTCCGGCCCGTGGCGGCGGCAAAACAAAGAAAGCCTGCGTTGTTTTTTCCCGTCTACTGAGCGGATCCTGTTTGCAGAGCATTATCAGGGACCGGTAAAAGGAAAAGGCAGTGAGTACCACCAGCGGCGGGATGAACTGAAGAAAAATGTGTTTACCCCGCTGATTGAGTATTTCCGGCAGGCGCGTGATGCATTGGGTATCACGGCAAAAGAAATTGACCAGGCAACCGGCAAGCAGATGTCTTCACACTGGTTCGGGTACAGTCAGTGGCAGTTACCGAATGAAGCGGATTACCGGAAATTACAGGTGCTTTTTCAGCGGGCAGCTGCAGAGTGTCAGCGAAATAACCCTTTATGCCGTGAACATGATGATCTGGTCAGTGAGCAACACACACTCAGGCGCGAATATCACGAACTGGCAGATCAGTATCAGTTGCTACGCCGTTACTTCACGGTATCAGTTGATGTGCCTTATACCGATGTGTGGACATTCCCGCCGGTTCAGTATTACCCCGGAAAGCACCCCTGTGAAAAACCAGCCGCAATGATGGAGCACATCATAAAAGCCAGCAGCCGTGAAGGTGACCTGGTAGCCGATTTCTTTATGGGATCCGGGGCGACACTGAAAGCCGCACTGAAGCACAATCGCCGCGTTCTGGGTGTGGAGATGGAAGCGGAACGGTTTGAACAGACTAAGGCAGAAATAACTCAACTCTCCGGAATTTCCGGATAGTTCACATGTTCGGTTATTCCGAACAACTGATTATTATGCTGTAGAGGTTTGGTGTGGACGCGTAGTCAGGTTAAATAATCAGTGGTTTTTATGTCTATGATAAATAAGTTAAATGGCTTTGTTTATTGATTTTTCTATAGCTCTGCATTCAGGGCTGTTTCCATCTACCTGGTCTATTTTTCCTGGCTGGTTCCCTTCCGGAGTATCCATTTTTATTACGCATGCATCCTGACCGGTTTGGTGTTTGATTTTTGGTGAGCATCCTGCAGCTAAAAGAAAAGGTACGATAATTAATAATGTTCCAGCCTTATACATGTTAGTTAACCCTATATTGCAAAGTATCAGAGCCTGATGCTATCAGAGTAAAAGGGTGAAATAAAAAATATTTCATAAATTTCAAGGGTCACCATGTGCGGCTTTCGGTCCCTATGTATCTGCACTCAAGACATTAGCGTTCAAAGGGTTAACTTTTATTGTTGAAATGAAGACACGGATTCAGTATCCTGGGAAAAAATGAATTCATGATTTTGGGAATGCGGAGGCGGCCCCCAAATGCGATACCGCCTAGTTGGTAACTTCGTCGGTTGACTGGGACTCCAACCATATCGGCTGAGAGGTCGATATAATTTGCTTAGGATTAAGGATTTCGGTGGGTCACCCCATAGTTATCTTTAATAAAACAGAGCCCTCTCCGGAGGGCTTTTTCATATCTGCAACTTGTAAGAGTTACTTACAGATTCAACTCTCCGGAATTTCCGGATAGTTCGATTTGTTTCTTTGGTGCCCTCGCCGATGAGGGGGCCAGATTTATATCTACGGGTCAGTCGTATAAAGGTTATTACGGAAGGCTGTTAACCTTCTTATCGTGGTTCGATTCCACGCTGTCCCGCCAAATTCCAAAGGTCGCCCTGTGCGGACTTTTTTCATATACGCCGCCACAGTATCAATCACCTCGTTATCACTTAACACAAGAGCTGTGTGCGGCTTTCTGATATCTGCAAAAAGGTATTGAGATGAAAAAATTAACAGTATCCATAGGCAGTTTGGGTAGCGCGGCTGCCGGTGATTATGTGAGCTTTAATATCTGGCAGGGCAAACGACTACTGGTCAGTGACAAGATTGCAGGTAAACATTCCGGTACATTCCATCGTGAGTATGATGTGGATTATACCCAGGGTGAGCCACTGCGCATCGAAAGCAACGCACCGGCTGGCTGTTCTGTCGGGGTGAATGTGACCCCATCTGATGATGTAGTGGCTGACACTGACGCTTCAGCTGTATTTAACGGTGTGCTGAGAATTAAGGATAACCAGATTTTCATACGTGAAACATTCATCGATACAGCATGGCTTAATGGCGTGACACCTAACTTTACTTTCGTGGCTCATAGTATTACCCCTGACTCTGATACAGTTACAGCATATGTTGATGTTAAAGATTCCATGTTACCGCTGATGAGTATATTTTCCCTGCAGGTAACGATGGAACGAAACGACGAACTGTCACTGGGACAGTATGAATCGGCGGCTATCCGGCAAGCTAAGGCCTTGATTACTGCTATCGCAAAAGAGGCGGCCTTGTGACCGCCGTTGTATCTGGGAAAAGACTGGCTGCCGAACAGGAAGTAGCCAGTCTTCAGGATCGAATTAGTGAGGTTATTCGTTCTTCATTTCGAAAGTTTCAATAGAAGAAAGTATTTCCAGGTAAGAGCCTGTCGTTTAAACAGGTGATTTGCATTACTCAGCGAATTTCAAGGCAACCCTTCGGAATAAAGAAAAATATGCTATGCATAATTTAACCATTACCGGAGTGTTTTGGTCTGACATCCTATATGTGAAAGAATCGTCATGATTATCAGGATGATACACTATTCCTTCTTCACTTAACTCAATTTCAATTTCCGCTGACTTAATAGAGTTGACCAAATCAATGATCTTGGCTGTTTTATCAGCTGGTATCTCAGCGTGAAGTAATTTGTGTGCAAATTGATTTCGAATCTGATTCAGTTCAAATAAAGCGTCATATGCTGCCCTGGGCATTCCAAGGCGCTGAGATAGTTTATTTTTATGTTCGAATGTCATTCTGAAACTGACGTCATCAGGGTTGTCTGGCTTATTTGCGAATAAGTCACACACATCAAGTCTTCCGGATATAAATGCTTCAAGGAAGCTTTCACAGGTCAGATGCAGTGTGAGTACCGAAATAAGAGGCGCCTCAGATCGGCATATGGTCACTATGGACTCTATAGTTTTATCAGAATCAAACAATCGGTCAAAAATATCAGTATTCATTTTTTCCTCGTGGACTTTTTATGAAAATTGAAAATGATGCATTGGTTATTCAGGATAAGACCAATAAAACAGTATGCGTGGTTGGTCGATTACCGGCAGTAGACAATATAACAGACAGCGCTCGGCATGGTGGTGATATAGATTTGAGCGCGTGTAAAAACAGTAATGATAAAACTGAAATCGGCGATACATGGTCACACCACGATCATCCTCTGCTTGATCTGTGGGATTCATTTAGCGAACAGCAAAAATCGGCCATAACGCAGGTGATTTTGTCATATCGTGCAGAACTGTTCGATCTGGAATGCCAGATAGACGAAAGCAACATATAAATAACAGTTCGGTCGCTCCGGCGGCCTTTTTTATTGCCCGCAACAACAAGAGCATTGGAATACGTCAGGCTCATTACCTAATCCGTATTCGGACACAGTGCTCTTCTTATTGCTTTCCCGCCGCTGGTGGGATTCCGAATAGTGCCGCAGCCACCTCACTTTAACCGTCTGTAACAATATAAACCGGTTGCGGCATTACCCTATCACTCAACATACGGAACACTCCGCAGGGGGTGGATATGCGCATGCCTGACAAATATTCCAGCCCTACAGCATACGCCTGGGGACTTATAACCTCTGCTTTTGGCGTTTTATCTCTGGACCAGTGGGCTATTGTTGCCGGGATCATCTGTACTGTCGGGACGTTCCTGGTGAACTGGTATTACAAACGGAAGGAATTCCAGTTGAAAGCAGGTGAACATCATGAATAAAGGCCTGGTAAAAAAAGCAATGGCGGCAGTGTGTGGCGGGGCAATAGCTGTTGCACTTGTACTGGTCCCGGTGTTTGAAGGCATGAGGTATAAGCCTTATCAGGATGTCGCCGGAGTATGGACAGTGTGTGCCGGGCATACAGGGCCGGATATTCAGCAGGATAAGATTTATACGCAGGCAGAATGTGATGCGCTGCTGGAAAATGATCTGGCTATCGTGGCGAAAGGGGTAGACCGACTTATCCGTGTTGATATTCCTGTCTATACCAGAGGGGCGATCTACTCATTTGTCTATAACACAGGTCTGGGCGCTTTTTCCCGGTCAACTCTGCTCAGAAAACTGAATGCTGGTGACAGAGCCGGAGCCTGTGGCGAAATGAAGCGCTGGGTTTTCGCAGGGGGTAAGCCGTGGAAAGGGTTGATGACACGTCGAGAAATAGAGGAGGTCGTATGCCACGGAACCCTTTAACACTGATCATCATTGCTATCATCCTGCTGACTACCGTTCTGCTGTCGATTTGTTATCTGTATTCACTCCCGAATCACTGTAAACCGCTGCCTGACAACCCGCTGGACGGAGTGATCCATTATGAGTGTGAAGTGCTATGAACTGGAAAGAGGCAGTAATTGCCGCGCTGTTTATTGTTGCCGCCTGGTGGGTATATGACACCTACCGGGATAACCAGCAGCTGAAGGTGAATAACACAACGTTGTCCGGACAACTGTCAGCACAGCGGACGATAAATACCATCACGCTTTCAGCCGTTGCCATCAGACACCGCGCCGCACTCGACAACATCAAAGCCAAAGAAACGGAGGGCACGGAGAATGTCAAAGTTAAAACCGTTATCAGAACGGAGTTTAAAGACAGTGAGTGCGCTGTTACTCCTGTTTCCCCTGGCATTGTTGGGAAGTTGCAGCAATACGAAAGAGACATTCGTGCCCGCGCCGGTGGTGCCGATCCCGCCACAACTGACGGCTGATTGTCCGCTGCCGGTTATTCCGGATGAACTGACATACGGCGGTGCAATCCTGTTGTTGGCCGATGCAATGAAGTCGATAGCGGGCTGTAATCACGATAAGCGGGCAATACGGGAGATTGAAGCGGAGAGGATAAAAAAATAGCCCGAAACCGATGGGGGTACGGGCTTAAATACTACGCTCAGGCAGGTACTCTTGGATATGTGATTAAATTACACTCTTTGAGCTAAACAAAAGATAAACAAGGCCTCGCTAAACAGCGGGGCTTTTTTATGCGCTGCGTTGTCGCAGTCTCCTTGTGTTAACTATGACCTGTTTATCTCATGCAGTGAGCGCACGGGGAGAATCAAAAACAACGAATCCACGGTGTGGTTACCGATACGGGCAGCAACGTCAGCTGCCGGAGCAGCAGGGCGTGACAGCCGGAGAGACGGCATGAACCAATCATAAAGCCTGTTCATAATGAGTCGGCTTTATAATCGGAGGATATGATGCCACCACGCATACCCCGCGCCTGCCGCAAACGTGGCTGCGCAAAGACAACCACAGACCGCAGCGGATACTGCGAAGAGCACCGCAATACTGGGTGGGAGAACCACCAGCAGGGTAAGAGCCGACACGAACGCGGATACGGTACCAAGTGGGATCGGTTGCGTGCTGTGGTGCTGAGCAGGGATAAGCACCTGTGCCAGCAATGCCTGCGTGAAGGACGGGCAACCGAAGCAAGGACAGTCGACCACATCACACCCAAGGCACATGGGGGAACCGATGCGGAAAGCAATCTGCAGAGTCTGTGCTGGCCCTGTCACTACAGCAAGACGGCAACAGAACGCAATCGCGGCTGACTGCTCATTATGTATGGGGGAGGGGGAGGTCAAATCCCTGCCGCCCCACGGCCAGAGGACCGCCGCCTTGCCTTTTTTCAGATCGCCGCAGGTTAGAAAACTTTTTTCCGGGTTCTCCGGAGGGGTATTAACAGGAGAAAACGATTATGCCGGGACCACCGAAAACCCCGTCACACCTGCGTTTGGTCAGGGGTAACCCATCAAAACGCCCGATCAATAAAAAAGAACCAAAACCGCCTTCAGGGGTACCCCCAACTCCGAAGCATTTTACCAGGCAGGGGAAATACTGGTTTAAGCGGATAGGTGAAGAACTCAATGCGATGGGTGTCATGAGTTCGATGGATGCCAAAGCGCTGGAGCTGCTGATCGAGGCATACACCGAATACCGGCAACACTGCGATACCCTGGACGAAGAAGGTTACACCTACACAACACAGAGTGATGGCGGCCCACTGATAAAAGCACACCCGGTGGCGGCAATGAAAGCTGATGCATGGAAACGGATCCGCGCGATGCTCTCCGAGTTCGGTATGACCCCGGCAGCCCGCCAGAAGGTAATCATTAACACACCAGCCGAAGAAGACCCTTTCGAGGCATTTCTGAAACAAAGAAAATGATGAATGGCAACCGTAGCAGACGGGATCCGGTACGCCGAGCAGGTGGTTGCCGGAGAAATAGTTACGGGCGAACTGATACGCCTGGCGTGTCAGCGGTTTCTTGATGATCTGGAATACGGCCCTGAGCGCGGTATTTATTTCATGGAGGAACGCGCCCGGCATATTCTGGATTTTTACCGGTTCGTCCCGCATGTCAAAGGGGCGCTGGCAGGTAAGCCGATAGAGCTGATGCCGTGGCATACCTTTATTCTGATTAATATTTTTGGTTTTGTGATCCCGCTGGTTGATGAACTCACCGGCGAGGCTCAGTACGACGATGATGGGGACCCGGTGCTGGTTCGCCGGTTCCGAACGGCCTATAACGAAGTTGCACGTAAAAACGCTAAATCCACCCTCTCATCCGGTATCGGTCTGTACATGACCGGCGCTGACGGTGAGGGTGGCGCCGAGGTTTACTCGGCGGCCACCACCCG
>NZ_WSPG01000027.1:0-51405 GCF_022819185.1 Morganella sp. HSTU-ASny43 | reverse complement strand
ACAGAATATAATAATTCATCATAAAATCATGTAAAACCACTGCACCTTTTAATATTTAAACTCACCACCGTGATTATAGTTTAATTAAATTAAATCACCTCCCAATAAGAAGTGAAAATTAGAAATAAACTTCACTATAAATAGTGTGGCTTAATAAAATACAAGATATTGATATGTCGATTCAGTCGACATATCAATATCTGAATAAACTAAGGGTGACATATCCGTTTTGGTTGCTCAGTACCGAGACTGAACCGGAGCTATTTAAAGCACAGAAAAGAGAATAACCGAAAATAAAAATACAATTACAACCGCCGCGAGTAATACCCTGAATATCCCCTTCACCGTCTGTTCAAGAAATACCAGTCCGTGTTTGTTACCCATCTCGTTCAAGATCCATCATTTTACTCATTTTATTTTTAGTTATGTGAAACCCATCACGATATAATGATATTACTTATTCATTTAGTCAATAAATATACTGTTACCGGACTCTTTTTTTGATGACCATCAGTGTCACCCGCTCAGCAGACAAGGCAGCGCTCTGCATTCAGATCTGACGTATTTTTTATCCGTTTTGCTCTTCACCGGGGAAAAAACACATTCCCGCAACCGAACTGAAACAATTCATCGGATGCTGCCAATCAGTTGATAATGCTTTATCACTGAAAGTATGACGTAACGCAACAAACACGGTATAATCATGTTATTACTCAGCTTTTACCCTTACAACACTATGCCTTTCATAAAACAGATCTGCCATAAATACAACGTCAATTGCAATTAATTCCAACTTATTCAAAATAACCAGATTTATAATCCGGAAATACCCTTTCAACCTCCCCAGAAGCAGTTCATCTGTTTTTTTTACTAAAAAAATGTGTCTGAGCGCAATTTTCATTTGCCTTAAGATCGAAAACCCAATAAATTACGCATCAAATTGGTTTAACCCAAAATTTTCATGCAGTCATCCGCAACGGCACACGCGTGCCTGACACGATCTGGTTTGCATCCCCATTTTTATGATGGACATATATTATTAATATAATTAACTAATCTGATTTTTTAACATAACTTTTGATTCAACACCGGGTTTATTGCTGACACTGCAATAAGTCACTTCATCGTATTACCTGAAAAGAATAAATATCATCATGGCTTACGCACATAAAAAACACTTTAATAAAACATTACTGGCATTATTACTGACGTCACAAAGCACACTGGCATTTTCCGCAATGGATTATGAAGTCTCAAAGATAAAAAACATTGGTCAGTCTGCCGCTATATCAGCAGATGGTCGTGTAGTTGCCGGTACTTATGAAATCTCAAATGATAATTACCGTCCTTTCATTATTATTGATGGCAATGCAGTTGACCTGAGTAAATATGCAGCCGGGAATAACAGTATTTATGTCTCCGGCCTTTCAGCAGACGGTAATATCGCCATCGGTTATATCGTTGATGTAAATAATAAATCTGACTCTAAAATGTATATTTATGATACCAATACCGATACGGTGAATATCCCTGATCAGCAGGCATTTGCCAGTGTCGCTTCCCTGGGTATTTCCGGTGACGGTAAAACCGTTATCGGCATTGCAGACGAAAAAGCTTTCCGCTTTAGCGGACAGGACGGCATTACATTATTAGATCCGTCAGAAACAGCAACCTCCACCGCAAACGGCGTTAATTATGACGGCAGTGTAATTGTCGGCCGCTTCATCAGCGGCAGTGGTCAGGCATTTAAATATACCGGTGATAAAGGCATGGTTTCACTGGGCACCCTGAGAGAAGAGAATGCGGGCGAATCCGGCGCTAATGCCGTATCCGCTGACGGGCTTGTTACCGTAGGCTGGTCAAATATCAGTGAATATGAAACACATGCGATGAGTCATACCGATAAAGACGGTATGCGTGATCTCGGCACCCTGAAGAAAGATAACAGCGGCTATTCCAGTGCTTCATCTGTTTCAAGTGACGGACAATTTATTGTGGGTTCATCCGATAACGAAGATGATATCGCACGTGGCTTTGTCTATGTTTCAGGTGAAAAAAAGATGTACGAACTGAAACCACTACAGGAAAGCTTTGAAGGTGAATCCAGTGCGGAAGCCATTTCTGCGGATGGCAAAGTGGTCGCCGGTTATGTGCAGAATGACAATAATGAAACATCCGCTGTTCTATGGAAACTGGACTATAAACCACCAATGACCCCGCTTGAGCCGTCAAAACCGGTTGATCCGTCTGAACCACTGACACCGCTTGAGCCATCAGAGCCGGTCAAACCAGTCAAACCAATCCTGCCGCTGACACCGGTTGACCCGGCTGATAACGGCGGTATCACGGTCTCTGATCCTGTTGATATTATTAAAACCCGCAATACAGTAACAAAACTGGCAAACAGCAGTTATCAGGTTCTGGATTTATACCAGACCGCCCTGTATAACCTCGCGGAAAGCCGTTGCCAGATGGGTGACGATAATTACTGCGCCGGCCTGTTTACCCAATATGACAATGTGCATCAGAACAGCCGTGTGGCCACCGGCGTATTTGGTTCATTCCGTTTACCGGCAGAAAACTGGACGCTGGGCGCGTCACTGAATTTCGCCGTAAATACCCGTCTGGCCGATGGCTACGACACCCGCGGCAATAATCATCCCGGTGTTGGCGCATGGCTGCGTTATCAGGAAAATAAAGATAACTCCGGCTTTAACAGTGAGCTTTCCGCTGCATTTTTACAGCAGGGTCTGGAAATCACCCGTCAGGCACAACGGGGCACTGAAACCGGAAAAGGCAATTCTGATATCAAAGGTTACTATGTAAAATTCACCACCGGTTATGGCATTACCGTGAGTGCAAATACCCTGGTGACACCACTGGCTGCTATTAAATATCATAATGTCACCCGTGCCGGATATACAGAATCAAATGGTATTGATTTCCCGGCAACCTATGGCCGTGCCGGAAATAAAAACCTTGATTTACAACTCGGCGTGGATTTGAAACATCAGTTTAATAAGAGCACAGAACTGGATGCAGGTATCGGCGCGGATATTAAACTCAGTCACCAGCGTGATGCCTTTACCGGCCATATTCAGTATGTGAACGATGCTGATTATATTTATGATCGCGGCAACAGCCAGAGTGTAAAACCGTATGCCCGTGCCGGTGTGAATTACTTTATCACGGAGAACTCCACCCTTCGCGGCGATATTGGTTATCACACCACGGATTACCGTAATGATGGTTTGCAGATTGGTCTCAGCTATTCATACCACTGGTAACCACTGTTTCAGTTAATTAAAATCATCCGGCAATAACTATTTATTGCCGGATTTTTATTATCTGTACAACCTGTTTTATTTCTGTTTTTCCGTATCCGCAGAATATGAGAGATAATGCACAACCGTTTTGCTCCGGATAATAGCATTTAACTGACTGTCAATCCGGCGATCATCCACGGTTGCCCGTTTATGCTGACGGTGATGTTCTGCCGAGGATGACACCATAAATGTCTCCATAAATTCATCCTGCGTACCGGGAACCGAAAACAGCCCTCTGGAATAACCACCATCCCGTAACCGGATCCGTTTTAATTGCTCCATCAGTGCAAAAAATTGCGCCTGATGTTCCGTATCCACTTTATACTGAATACACACCATCACCGGTTTTTTATCTTCCTCAGAATACGGTAATTCCTCCGGCATTGTCAGATGTTCAGACGGTGATAGATTGATATTGTCGTGGTCAATTTTCACTTTCAGCACACATAACCAGACAACAATAATACCTGCTGCCGCCGCAAGCAGCGCGATTGTTATTGATGTGTGTGAGGCAATCTGCCCCCAGATTAATGACCCCAGTGCCATTGACCCCGAGAATACCGTCAGATACAGCGCCAGCCCTCTCGCTCTGACCCAGTCCGGCAGTGCTGTCTGCGCTGACACCATCAGCGTGGAGAGCGTGATCAGCCAGCTGAACCCGGCAATAATACTGCCGGCGATTGCCAGATATTTTGATGTGGTCACGGCAAAGATCACCAGCACAATAACCGTTCCGGCAGTCCCGGCAGTCACTAATATTCCGGTACTGAACCTGGCCCGCAGCGCAGATAAACTGAATGCCCCGGCGACCGCCCCGATACCGATACTGGTGGTTAAAATCCCGTATAACGTTGCATCCCCCTGAAGCGACACTCTGGCAACCAGCGGCAGCATCGCCCAGTAAGCACTGGCGAACACAAAGAAGGCAGCGGCTCTGATAATGGTTTTAATCAATGCCGGACTGTAACGGGCATAGCGCAACCCGGAAATCATCGCGGCGACAACAGATTCCGCCGGTAAGGTATTTTCTTGGTGTTTCTCCCCTTTCCACCACCATACCGCCACAATAATGGCAATAAAACTGAGTGCATTAAGCATAAAAGGAAGATAAAGCCCTACCTGTGAAATCAGCACACCGGCCAGAGCCGGGCCAATGGCACGACTGATATTAATCCCCATACTGTTCAGTGCGATCCCCGTTTTTAATTCATGCGGCGCCACAATACCCGGGACAATCGCCTGCCATGCCGGGCCTAAAAAAGCCGCACCGGATCCGAGAATAAAGGTAATTAACAATAACCAGCCGATACTGACCACATTGAAATAGACCAGAACAGCCAGTAATGCAGCGGCAAAAAACATCATGATATTGACAAATATAAGCAGCTTGCGCTTATCGAAAATATCAGCAATCGCCCCGGCCGGTAAGGCTAATAAAAAGACCGGCAATGTGGTCATCGCCTGAATGGTGGCAATCATGACAGGATCAGGACTCAGATTGGTCATCAGCCATCCCGCACCGACATCATTCATCCATGTTCCGATGTTAGAAAATAATGTCGCCATCCATAACACAAAGAAAATACGGTTACGCAGCGGCGACCAGGCTGATGATTGCGGATTAGTCATGTGAATATGATCTCCGGTTTAATATGGCCGGTGTTTTACCACCAGCCACAGTATTAACATGTACAGCGATAATTAAAATGCAAAGCAGGAACAGCCCAGCGCGCCCCAGAAGGCATTATCATCCGCAACCGGCACAGACGATTTACGGGCGATATCATGCTGGTGTCCGTGAACATGACACGAACCGCAGCACTGGTGTAACTGATTCAGGATCGCAGCTTTATTTTCCTGCTGTAAATAAGAGTAGTGTCCCGGCACTTTAATAACCGGTGACCAGTCAGGTAATACCGGAATTGACGGCGGTGCCAGCGGCCCGAAAATACCGTTGCCGTAAACAACCTCGCCGTTCACCACCGTCAGCAGGGATTCTATCGCTTTAATTTCCGCTTCCGGCACACGGAAATAATCGTCAGATAAGGCAATAAAATCTGCAAACTGCCCTGATTTAATCTGCCCTTTTTTACCCTGTTCATCAGAGAACCAGGAGCTGCCGATAGTCCATAACTCTAACGCGGTATCCCGGTCTAACCGGCTATTGTCGTCATACATCTTCATACCGCCGACTGTCCGGCCCGACACCAGCCAGTAAAGCGCTGTCCACGGGTTATAACTGGCTACGCGCGTCGCATCCGTTCCCAGGCCGACCGGCACTTCCGCGTTCAGCATTTTAGCCACCGGCGGCGTGTGTTTCACCGCTTCATGACCATAGCGGTCCGCAAAGTATTCGCCCTGGAATGCCATTCGGTGCTGAATTGCCAATCCGCCGCCCAGCACTTTTACCCGTTCAATATTTCGTTCACTGATGGTTTCCGCGTGATCGAAAAACCAGTGCAGGCCGTCAAACGGGATCTCTTTATTTACTTTTTCAAACACATCCAGCATACGGCTGATGGATTGATCATAAGTGGCATGCAGACGGAACGGCCAGCGGTGTTCAACCAGGTGGCGGATCACGGCTTCCAGCTCCGCATCCATATTATCCGGCAGATCCGGTCTCGGCTGCAGGAAATCCTCAAAGTCAGCCGCAGAGAATACCAGCATTTCCCCTGCACCATTGTGACGGAAAAAATCGGTTCCCTCTCCCGGCGACACCATCGATGTCCATTCGCGGAAATCCTCCAGTTCCTGTTTCGGACGCTGGGTAAATAGGTTATAGGCGATACGGATAGTCAGTTGATTCTGTTTTGCCAGCTCCGCGATAACCTCATAATCTTCCGGATAGTTCTGGAATCCGCCCCCGGCATCAATCGCACTGGTTACCCCGAGACGGTTAAGTTCGCGCATAAACTGACGGGTTGAATTAACCTGATAATCCAGCGGCAGTTTCGGGCCTTTCGCCAGCGCGGAATACAGCAGCATGGCATTGGGTTTTGCAATCAGCATGCCGGTCGGGTTACCGTGCTCATCCCGCTGAATTTCACCGCCCGGCGGGTTCGGGGTATCTCTGGTATAACCGATCACACGCAGTGCCGCTTTATTCAGCAGCGCGCTATCATAAAGATGCAGCACAAAAACCGGGGTATCCGGTGAAACCGCATTGATTTCATCTAATGTCGGCATCCGTCTTTCGGCAAACTGGAATTCACTCCAGCCACCCACAACACGGACCCACTGCGGCGCCGGCGCCACATCAGCCTGTGCTTTTAACATCGCCAGGGCATCCGATAATGACGGCACACCTTCCCAGCGCAATTCGAGGTTATAATTCAGTCCGCCGCGGATAAGATGAAGGTGCGAATCATTCAGGCCGGGAATAATCACCAGCCCTTTAAGATCAATAATCTCTGTTTCTTCATTCCGTAACTGCATAACTTCATCGTTGGTTCCGACAGCAATAAATTTGCCGTCACGGACAGCAACGGCCTGAGCAACGGGATTTTCACGATCGAGTGTATGAATATCACCGTTGATAAATATTTTTGATGCGAAGCGTTTATTCATGATGATGTGTTTCCTGTTTATGAGGAACTCACTGCTTATCAAATACTGTTGCGGCAAGCGGTATAGGAAAAAATAACCGGAGAGCGACCTCTCCGGTTGTTACGCTGTTACTTAATAACGCGCTGAGGTGCTTTATGAACCATAGTATAGGCGTAATCGACACCCATGCCGTAAGCACCGCTGTGCTCCTGAACCAGCCCCATTACTGCGTCATAGGTTTCTTTACGGGACCAGTCGCGCTGGTACTCCAGCAATACCTGCTGCCAGGTCACAGGAATAGCCCCGGCCTGCACCATACGATCAATAGAACGTTCATGCGCATCAACTGAGGTACCACCGGATGCATCTGTCACAATATAAACTTCATAACCGGCTTCAATCGCCATTAAGGTCGGGAAATTCAGGCAGACTTCTGTCCATAATGCCGCCATCACTAATTTTTTACGTCCGGTGGCTTTAACGGCTTCGACAAATTTCGGGTCTTCCCAGGAATTCATGGAGGTACGTTCGATAGGTTTTGATTCAGGATGGACGGCCAGTAATTCAGGCCAGATATATCCGCTGAAGCTTTCTGTTTCAACGGAGGTATAAATTGTCGGCACATTGAAAATTTTTGCTGCTTTTGCCAGGCCAACGGTATTATTTTTCAGCTGCTGGCGGTCGATATTTGCCACACCAAAGGCCATTTGCGGCTGATGATCAATAAAAATAACGGCAGAATTTTGTGGGTTTAACAGTTCTAATTTAGACATAATGCGTTCCTGTTCAATTGGTTAAATTGATAAAAATAAATATTAATCTTGCTCACTGACAGGAAACATAATAGGCCGGCACCGGATAATGACCAGATGCCAAATTTGACTTTAGAAGTCAAAAAAAATGAACGATATTTGTTATTTGTTGATTATATTGTTTTTTATGCTGGTTTTTTCGGAGTAAATGGCAATCGCTTTATGCACCTATAACAATATGCTCATTATAGTTTAACTAAAAAACAGCATATTAATTCTTTCTTTGTTTTATTGTTCCGGAATGAAATGATATCTACTGATCGTCGTATGTTGATGATCATTCGTTATTCAGATGATCCTCAAAAATATCTCATTTTGTCCTTCATCACTCTTTTCTTATTTTATCTTTTTATACCAGCCATAATGTAAGTATCACGGTAAAAAGATGCGATAATACCGACTTTAATACCTCATTCAACTTGTGCTTGGCGCTGCTAATAAGTACCAGATACAACAACCGCCAAAAATAAAAAAGCCCATTTTTACATGGGCTTAACTCATTATTTTGCCAGCCACTGCCAGCTAATTTCTTATTGCAGGATCATTCCCACTCAATCGTCGCCGGTGGCTTGCCGCTGACGTCGTATACGACACGGGAAATGCCGTCGACTTCATTGATGATGCGGTTGGAGACGCGGCCTAACAGGTCGTATGGCAGATGTGCCCAGTGTGCGGTCATAAAGTCGATGGTTTCGACTGCGCGCAGTGAGACAACCCAGTCGTATTTACGGCCGTCGCCCATGACACCGACAGAACGCACCGGCAGGAAGACAGTGAATGCCTGGCTGACTTTGTGGTACAGATCCGCTTTGTGTAATTCTTCGATAAAGATAGCATCGGCGCGGCGCAGGATGTCACAGTACTCTTTTTTCACTTCACCCAGTACGCGGACACCCAGACCAGGGCCCGGGAACGGATGGCGGTACAGCATATCGTACGGCAGACCCAGCTGCAGACCGATACGGCGGACTTCGTCTTTAAACAGTTCGCGCAGCGGCTCAACCAGTCCCAGCTCCATATCTTCCGGCAGGCCACCGACGTTATGGTGGGATTTGATCACGTGGGCTTTACCGGTTTCAGAGGCGGCAGATTCAATCACATCCGGATAGATAGTGCCCTGTGCCAGCCATTTGACTTGTTTCTGTTTTGACGCTTCTTCATCAAAAATTTCAATGAATGTATGGCCGATAGCTTTACGTTTGGCTTCCGGGTCTGCAATACCTTTCAGGGCATTCAGGAAACGGTCTTCCGCTTTGGCGTGGATGATATTGAGGTCAAATTTGCCCGCAAACATCTCCATAACCTGCTCTGCTTCGTTCAGGCGCAGTAAGCCGTTATCCACGAATACACAGGTCAGGCGCTTACCGATAGCACGGTTTAACAGCATGGCAGTCACAGATGAGTCCACACCACCGGAGAGTGCCAGGATAACATGATCATCACCAATCTGCTCACGCAGACGGATAACGGTGTCTTCGATAATGGCTTCCGGGGTCCACAGAGCTTCACACTGACAGATATCCAGCACGAAACGTTTGAGGATTTCCTGGCCCTGGTGAGTATGGGTCACTTCCGGGTGGAATTGTACGCCGTAGAAACGTTTTTCGTCGTTCGCCATGATCGCAAACGGACAGGTTTCGGTGCTGGCGACAGTCACGAAATCAGACGGGATAGCGGTAACTTTGTCACCATGGCTCATCCACACATCCAGCAGCGGTTTGCCGTTGTCATCCAGCATATCCTGAATACCACGGAACAGTTCGCAGGTTTCGCGGATTTCAACCTGTGCATAACCAAACTCGCGCTCGTCAGAGGTTTCTACTGCGCCACCGAGTTGCATAGACATGGTCTGCATGCCGTAGCAGATACCGAGAACCGGTACACCGGCGCTGAAGACATACTCAGGCGCGCGCGGGCTGTTGTGTTCAGTGGTGCTTTCCGGGCCGCCGGAGAGAATAATACCGTTCGGATTGAAATTACGGATCTGTTCTTCAGTGACATCCCATGCCCACAGTTCACAATAAACGCCGATTTCACGGATACGGCGCGCGATCAGCTGAGTGTACTGCGATCCAAAGTCGAGGATAAGAATGCGGTGCTGATGAATATTCGTTGTCATTAATGTATGTTCCAAGAGCAAACAATTATAGGCTGGCGGTCCACAGACCGCCGCATGAATCAGAGACCTGAACGGTAGTTTGGTGCTTCTTTGGTGATAGTCACATCATGAACGTGACTTTCCTGAATCCCGGCACCACTGATACGGACAAACTCTGCTTTAGTATTCAGTTCGTGAATAGTTGCACAACCGGTCAGTCCCATGCAAGAGCGCAGGCCGCCCATTTGCTGGTGAACGATGGTTTTCAGTACACCTTTGTAAGCCACACGGCCTTCGATACCTTCCGGCACCAGTTTGTCAGCGGCGTTATCGGTCTGGAAGTAACGGTCAGAAGAACCTTTGGACATCGCACCGAGTGAACCCATACCACGGTAAGATTTGTAAGCACGACCCTGATAGAGTTCCACTTCGCCCGGAGATTCCTCGGTACCGGCGAACATCGAACCGACCATCACACATGCCGCACCGGCTGCCAGCGCTTTCGCGATATCACCGGAGAAACGGATACCGCCGTCAGCGATAACCGGAATGCCGGTGCCTTCCAGCGCTTCAACAGCATCAGAAATAGCCGTTAACTGTGGTACGCCCACGCCGGTTACGATACGGGTGGTACAGATAGAACCGGGGCCGATACCCACTTTCACTGCGCTGACACCGGCTGCTGCCAGGGCTTTCGCGCCTTCGGCTGTGGCGACGTTACCGCCGATGATCTCGAGATCAGGGTATTTTTCACGGGTTTCACGGATGCGCTGTAACACGCCTTCGGAATGACCGTGAGAGGAGTCGATTAACAGAACGTCCACACCGGCAGCCACCAGCGCATCAACACGCTCTTCGTTACCGGCACCGGCACCGACTGCTGCGCCGACACGCAGACGGCCGTGCTCATCTTTACAGGCGTTTGGTTTACGCTCTGCTTTCTGGAAATCTTTTACGGTGATCATGCCGAGCAGATGGAAGGAATCATCCACCACCAGCGCTTTTTCCACGCGGCGCTCGTGCATTTTCTTCAGAACCACTTCGCGGGCTTCGCCTTCACGGACGGTCACCAGACGCTCTTTCGGGGTCATAACGGCAGTTACCGGCTGATCCAGGTCAGTCACGAAACGCACGTCACGGCCGGTGATGATACCGACTAATTCGTTATCGGTAGTGACCACCGGATAACCGGCAAAGCCGTTCTGCTCAGTCAGGGTCTGAACTTCGCGCAGAGTGGTGCACGGAGTAACAGTCTGCGGATCAGAAACCACACCGCTTTCGTGTTTTTTTACACGGCGGACTTCATCAGCCTGACGCTCAATGGACATATTTTTGTGAATAAAACCGATGCCGCCTTCCTGGGCAAGGGCAATCGCCAGACGGGCTTCCGTTACGGTATCCATCGCCGCCGAGATCATCGGGACGTTCAGACGGATTTTCGCGGTGAGTTGTGTCGATAAATCGGCAGTGTTGGGCAGAACTGTGGAGTGCGCAGGAACTAAGAGAACATCATCAAAGGTTAAAGCTTCTTTTTTAATACGTAACATGTGCAATATCTCACCAGGCAGCAGGATTGAAAGAAGATAAAATATTGCCGCGGCATTATACAGGTGGTAATCGGTTGCGCCTAGCCTTTTTTTCAAAAATTCGTTGCTAATCTGTCAGAAGGCGGTAGTATCGGACAATTAAGTCCTTGTTTTATTATTTGATCTGGCTCACATGTTGCTACCTGAAAATACCGCAATTTTTACTGTTACCCGGTTAAATACGACTGTCCGGCAGTTACTCGAGCTGGAAATGGGCCGGATTTGGATCAGCGCGGAGATCTCCAACTTTTCGCGCCCGTCTTCCGGTCACTGGTATTTTACCCTGAAAGATGAAAAATCCCAGGTGCGGGCAGCTATGTTCCGCGGCAACAACAGCCGTGTGACATTTGCGCCGCAGAACGGGCAGCAGGTGCTGGTACGTGCGGCGATCACACTGTATGAGCCGCGCGGGGATTATCAGCTGATTGTTGAGTCCATGCAACCTGCCGGTGAAGGTCTGCTTCAGCAGCAGTTTGAGCTGCTGAAAGAAAAACTGAAAGCCGAAGGACTGTTTGATACCCATCTGAAAAAGCCGCTGCCGGTACCTGCCACCTGTGTGGGTGTGGTGACATCTGCCACCGGGGCCGCTCTTCACGATATTCTGAATATTCTGCGCCGCCGTGACCCGTCACTGCCGGTGATTATCTACCCCGCTCAGGTTCAGGGGGCTGATGCACCGGCACAGATTGTCCGTGCGATTGAAACCGCTAACCGCCGTAATGAATGTGATGTGCTGATTGTCGGGCGCGGCGGCGGTTCACTGGAAGATTTGTGGAGTTTCAATGATGAGCGGGTGGCGCGGGCGATTTTTGCCAGCCGTCTGCCGGTGATCAGTGCCGTCGGCCATGAAACAGATATCACTATCGCCGATTTTGTCGCGGATTTACGGGCACCAACCCCGTCCGCGGCGGCAGAACTGGTCAGCCGGGACCTGACAGAGCGCCTGCGGCAGATCCAATCCGTACAACAACGGCTGGAAATGGCGATGGATTATTTTATCGCCAGAAAACAGCGGTTGTTCAGCCAGTTACACCACCGGTTACAGCAGCAGCATCCGCAACTGCGCCTGGCACGCCAGCAACAGCTTATTCAGCGCCTGGAACAACGGCTGATTCAGGCCGGACAGCTTATGCTGACTCAAAAGTCCCGTCAGCTGACACAGACAGAACAGCGTCTGATGCGCCGGGATCCGCGCCCGCAACTGCAACAGCAGCAGCGCTATATTCAGCAGTTGCAGTACCGTCTTTCCTCTGCCATGCGTGAACAGCTCAGTCAGCAGCGCGAGCGGTTTGGCCGCCTCTGCTCTACACTCGAGGGTGTCAGCCCGCTGGCAACACTCAGCCGGGGCTTCAGTATCAGTCAGACAGACAGCGGTGAAGTGCTGAACAAAACCCGTCAGGTAAAAGTCGGGCAAAAAATCACCACGCTGTTACAGGATGGCAGTGTGGAGAGTGAAATTATTGCCGTGCACAAAAAAGCGGCTGCCCGTAAACGGAAAACCGCTGAGTAACATCCAATTTTACCGGTGACATTGTCACACATTAAGTGACAGTGTCACGAAGCCTGCTGTTCATCCACCATCAGCAGGAACACATAACCGAGCGCCACATCCCACAAATAGTTGAACCGCCCTGACTTACCGCCGTGCCCCGCTTCCATGTCAGTATAGAGCAGCAGCAGATTATCATCCGTCTTCAGCTTCCGCAGTTTTGCCACCCATTTTGCAGGTTCCCAGTACTGAACCTGAGAATCATGCAGGCCGCTGGTCACCAGCATATTCGGGTAGGCTTTCGCCTCAATGTTGTCATACGGGCTGTAGGCGCGGATATCCCGGTAAGCTGATTCATTTTCCGGGTTGCCCCACTCGTCATATTCGCCGGTGGTCAGCGGAATGGACGGATCCGACATGGTAGTCAGTGCATCCACAAACGGTACCTGTGTCACGATACCGCGATACAGCTCCGGCGCCTGATTAATCACCGCTCCCATCAGCAAGCCGCCTGCACTGCCGCCGGTAGCGTAGATCCGGTTTTCCGCACCATAACGCCGGGCAATCAGTTCGCGAGTCACATCCACAAAATCATTAAAACTGTTGATTTTATGCTGCATCTTTCCGGCATTGTACCAGCGTTTACCCAACTCACCGCCGCCGCGGATATGCGCCTGAGCATAAACAAAACCGCGATCCAGCAGGCTCAGCCGGTTGGCGTCGAAATCCGGATCCATACTGGCACCATACGCGCCATAACCTTCAATCAGCAGCGGATTGAATCCCTGCTGATAGTGATCTTTATGCCAGACCAGCGAAACCGGTACCTGCACGCCGTCACGGGCAGTGATCCAAATTCGTTCACTGTGATAATTATCCCGCTGAAAACCGTTTACCTGCGCCTGTTTCAGCAGCATCCGTTCCCCGCTGACCATATCCAGCTCATACACCGATGCCGGTGTGGTCATCGAGGTATAACCGTAGCGCAGCAGCTGACTGTCCGGCTCCGGGTTCAGCCCGAGCCACGCGCAGTAAGCACCGTCATCAAACGCAACCTGTGTTTCTTTCCCGCTCTGCCGGTGAATAATACGGATTTGCGGCAGTGCGGCGTGGCGTTCCTGTAATACCAGCCAGTCACGGAACAGCGTGAAATCTTCCAGGTCGGTATCCGGCTGCGGCGCAATCAGTGTTTGCCACGGATTTTCCGGTGCATTCGTCTGGTAGAGGCCAAACAGTTCGTTTTCATGGTCAGAGCGGATATAAAACTGACCATCCAGATGATCGACGTGATACTCACGCCCGTCCTGACGCGGCGAGAAACAGACCGGCGGCTGTAATGGATCATTGGCATTGATAAGCTGAACTTCGGAGGTTACCGGGCTGTGACAACCGATAAAAATCCACTCACGGGAGGATGACAGGGATAACCCGGTATAAAAACGGTCATCGTCCTCGCGGTATACCAGTTCATCCTGTGTGGTATCTGTGCCGAAACGGTGGCGATATACCTCGAACGGCAGCAATGTCTGCGGATCCTGACGAACATAAAACAGAACCGAACCATCGGCTGACCAGACCAGATCGTCGGCCACTTCTGTCAGCACTGATTCCTGCCAGTGATTATCGGTCAGATCACGGTAAGCCACCTGATATTCACGGCGGCCGACTTTATCCTCAGCAATCGCAATACGGCGGTTATCCGCACTGACCGCCAGAGACACCAGCTCATAATAGGCCAGCCCCTGTGCCCGTTCATTGCCGTCCGCCAGCACTTCCCACTGGCCGCTAATTATTTTACGCCGCTCATACAGCGGATACTCTTTGCCCGCCTCAAACCGGGTGCGGTAAACATAACCGTTGTAACTGTATGGCGCAGATTCATCCGCCTGCGGCATGCGGGCGACCATCTCCTCATACAGCGCTTCGCGCAGCGGCTCTGCGGACTGCAATTTCTGCTGTGTATAGCGGTTTTCATCCGTCAGATACTGAATCACCTGCGGATCACTGCGGGTATCATCCCGCAGCCAGTAATAGTTATCCGTCCGGGTTTCACCATGTGCAGTGAACTGTACCGGGCGTTCCGGGGCTTGCGGGATAGTCATTCCGGCTCCTGATAAGATCTTTTTTTGTTGTGATGTCATAGAAATTTACTAAATTTTGCTCTCTGTTCCGCGATTCCGCACTATGATAGTAACGTTTTCATTTGTTTTATTGCTTGTTCATCACCGGGTTTTCACCGGTTCAGGAGGTTACAATGAAACAGTACCGCGTTGCTGTTGTTGTCGGTTCACTGCGTGAGCAGAGTTACAACCGTCAGCTGGCGCATGCTCTGGTCTCTCTTTTCCCTGCACACATTCAGTGCGAATTTGTCAGTATCGGTTCACTGCCGCTCTATAATCAGGACTGTGACGCACAGCCGCCTGCTGAGGTGCTGGCATTCAAACAGCAGATTTCACAGGCTGACGGCGTAATTTTTGTTACGCCGGAGTATAACCGTTCTATCCCGGGTGTGCTGAAAAACGCACTGGATCAGGGCTCCCGTCCGTGGGGACAAAACAGCTGGGATAACAAACCGGCCGCTGTAATCGGTACCTCTGCCGGGGCGATGGGTACCGCGATGGCACAGCAGCATCTGCGCAATGTGCTGGCATTCCTGAATATGCCGACACTTAATCAGCCGGAGATGTACCTGCAATGGTATGACGGCATGATCGGCGAAAACGGTAAATTCAGTGAAAAAACCGGTGCGTTTGTGCAGAAATGGGCAGATGCGTATGTCCGTTTCCTGGAAGCGCACGGCTGATAACCCCGCCGGGCAGACTCAGCGGAATGTCAGCTGCTGCCCGGTATTAAAATCGTCCGCATTCAGGGCATTGCGCCCTCTGGCACCGGTACAGTGACAGCCGTACACCCGGGTTTGCGGATCCACGGCCTCCTGTGCGCGGCGCAGTGCTGCCGGTGTTGCTCGGCGCAGATGCAGCCCGCCGACCACCGCCTGCACCGGTGCATTATCTGTCAGGGCACGCGCATGCTGTATCACCGATTCAATACCTGAATGGCTGCATCCGGTGATAATCACAATCCTCTCCTCCCCGCGCCAGATCAGAAAACTGTCGTCACGCACATAATCTGCCTCACCGTTACTGAGCAGTACCCCGTAACGGCGCACCACGGCCCGCTGCGTGATTTCTCCGGCGAACAGAAAGCGGGATGAGATAGAATACGGTTTTTCCGTCAGCACGAACTGATAGTCACGGCGCAGTGTTTCTTCACAAAATAACGGAGATAACCGCTTGAATTTCAGCGGGTAACTGCCCAGCCACAATGCGGCGCGGCGCGGCTCGAAAATATGCGGGTGTGCAATCACCTTCAGCGCCGACGGCAGATTATGCCGTTCCGTACGGGTTAATCCGCCGAAATGGTCATAATGACCGTGAGACAACACCACCGCATCAATATTTTCCAGTGAAATCCCCAGTGCCTGTGCATTGCGGATATAGGTATCATCCGCGCCCGTATCAAACAGCAGCGAGGTTTCCCCGTCGTCCAGCAACAGGCTGAGACCAGGGTGAGAATCCAGTTTCGGGTCAGTATTCGTATTTTCCAGTAGTGCGGTGATGCGTAACATGGATGATAATCCCTGAAAGATAAATGTATTCTGCCGTTATATATAACACAGTGTTTTCCGCTATAACGTATCTGTATTGTACCGCAGAGTGCAGATTATGATTTAATTCAGGTAATGTTAATAAATCAGCATGACCCGGCTGTAAAATTGTTAAATAATAGCCGGCCGACACAGACTTTCAGGAGTTCCGCATGGGAATTATTACCGCTTTTGCAAAAAGCATCGATAACAGTCAGCTTTTACGCCTTTTGCATCAGCAAATAGAAAAACAGGATGCGCCGGTAGCCTGCCGTGACGATCTGGACGATCAGCTCACCGATATCGCCGCCTATATGCACGATGAACATTATCCCGCCCTGGCAAAACGCCGCAAAAAGGTGAATATGCTGACCGGGTTACTCGCCCTGCCGGTATTACTCTTCTCCCTGCTGCTGTTTTCACAGAAGATTATTGATGCCCTGTCACTGAATATCGACATCAGCTATTTATCCCTGACCCTGCTGGATTACAGCCTGACCTATATCTGGGCAGTGTTTATTTATGCCGCCGTGTTGTTCGGCACCATTTTTTATTTTTATTTCCTGCAAAAACAGACAGAAAAATATGCCGGTCATCTGATTGATGATTTTATAAACCGGATATCACATTAAGCGGGATTGATTAAGGGTACATTAAGCCCCGTTGCCACAATAATTTGCCTGCGTTGTCACAGTAATCGTCAATGCTATACTGCAATCCGCTTTTACAGAGAGCCCGCTTTTACAGAAAGAGAGGAAACGTGCAAATTCTATTAGTCGAAGACGATTTACAATTAGGTAAAGCACTGTGCCGGGGACTGGAACTGGCCGGTTTTCGTGTGTGCTGGCTGCGTTTACTGGCCGATGCCCGTAAGCGGCTGACAGAACAGCATTTTGACCTGATGCTGCTGGATCTGGGGTTACCGGACGGCGACGGGTTTGACTCTCTGGTGGAGTGGCGCAACAGCGGGGAGCAAATCCCGATTATTATTATGACCGCCCGCAATCAGCGTGATCATCTGGTCAATTCCCTCGATTCAGGGGCGGATGATTTTATTTCCAAACCGGTTGAACTGCCGGAATTAATTTCCCGCGTTAAAGCGGTTTCCCGCCGTATTGCCGGTTTTTCCTCACAGTTATGGAAAGTGGATAATATCACCCTTAACCCGATGAACCATCAGGTGACACTGAATGACGAGTTATTACTGCTCTCCGGCAAAGAGTATCAGCTGTTATATGAATTAATGCGCAATACCGGTAATGTGGTGCGCAAGCATGAGCTGGAGCAGCGTTTATTCGGGCTGGACGATAAAATCGAAAGTAATTCCCTGGAAGTGCATATCCATAATCTGCGCCGCAAAATCGGTAAAGAGAAAGTGATTACCGTCCGCGGAATTGGTTATCTGCTGAAAAAGGACAGCGAATAAGTGAGAATCCGCTCATTCTTTGTTTATACCGTTCTCCTTCAGACCTTCTCAATGCTCCTGCTGTGGGGCGTCTGGATAGCCTGGCTGAAATACGCTTATCTGCCCGGTTTAAGTGAAGATTTTAATGCCCAGCAGATGGTGATTGCCCGTGGTGTCTCTGACACACTGCGGGAAACCCCCACGGATTCCGCCACCTTCCCGCAGATTGCCCGTGCCCTGGAGAGTATGTACGCCAATGCGATGAAAAGCGGCCTGGAAGAGGAAAATTATGATCCGCTGGTCGCTATTCTGCACAGTACAACGGGCGAAGTGCTGTACAGTAATAAACCGGATGTTCATATTCCGCTGAAACCAGACGGAATCGAGCGTTTCACCGAGGACGGCGAAACCTGGTATCTTGCTTATAATACCGACCCGGATATGCAGCGCACTGCGGTTATCGGGGAATCCGGCACCGACCGCCATATGCTGATCGGCGACCCGGCAACCGGCACCGCCGTTCCGCTGCTGTTTATTCTCGGCACCATGCTCTCATCCACGATTATCACCACCTATCTCAGTCTGCGCCCGCTGCGTGAAACCACCCGCAGTATCGCCACCCGTAACCCCGGCAACCTGACACCCATCAGCATGAAATATCAGTACAATGAAATGCGTCCGGTACTGCATGCCATTAACCAGCTGATGCAGCGGGTGGATGCCGCCAATCTGCGGGAAAAACAGTTTATGGCGGATGCCGCTCATGAACTGCGTACGCCGATTGCCGCCGTACTGGCACAAATTCATCTGCTCAAACAGATTGATGACCCGGCGGAGCGCAACGAAATCACTGCGGATATGGAAATCAGTCTGGATCGCGCGGTATCACTGTCACGGCAGCTGATTGATCTGGCCCGGCTGGAAACGGAAGATTATCCGCTGAAAATGGAAGAGATCGACCTGACCCAGGCACTGAGCCACACCATTGCCATGCTGGTGCCCTACGCCCTGCGCAAAAATATTGAGTTTTCCTTCGACGGTCCGGAAAGCTGCATTGTTGTCACCGATAAACAGGCGCTGTTCTCCATCATCAACAATATTCTGAATAATGCGGTGAAATACTGCCCGCCGGACAGCCAGGCCGAAGTCTCGCTGGACACCGGCAATCCGGATGAAGTGCAGATTATTATCCGCGACAACGGCAACGGCATCAGTGAGCAGTACCGCCACCGCCTGTTCTCTCGCTTTTTCCGTGTGCCGGGCTGCAGTGAAAACGGCAGCGGTCTCGGCCTTGCCATTGCACAGAATCTGGCGGAAAAAATCGGCGGTTATCTCTCCGTCACCGAAGGATTGCAGCAGCGCGGTATCGGGTTTGTGATCCACATTCCGGCAAAAAACCGTGAAATTTCCGCTGCTTCCCATGACAGTTCTGAAACATAAGGCTATGCTGAAAAAAGTCAGAACAGGAGGGACAGATGAAACAGGCACTGATTATTATCGACCTTATTAATGACATTACCGGCAAACACGGGCTTTCCAACGCCTGCCATGACCAGACTGCCGCCCGTAATCTGATTGCAGCCACACGGGAAACCGCCCGTCAGGCGCGGCAGCGGGATATTCCCGTGGTATGGGTGCGGGTCGGGTTTGCGGATGACTGGCATGATATCCCCGCCGGATCACCGATGTTTCAGCGGGCAAAAGAGATTGGTGCCCTGAAACTGAGCGGCAGCGGTTGTGACTGGGCAGACGGTACGGATGTGCAGAAAGAGGATGTCTGTTTTGTGAAGAAAGGCGTTAGTGCCTTTGCAGGAAATGATTTGCTGATCTGGCTGCGTAAAGCCGGGATTGAACACCTTGTTCTGGCCGGTGTCAGCACGGTGATGGCAATTCAGAGCACCGCGCGTTATGCCCACGACAGCGGGTTTTATGTCTCGGTAGCGGAGGATTTGTGTGCCGCACCGACAGCGGAGTTGCACCAGATAAGTCTGGAGATGCTCCGCCCGATGGCTGCTATCACCACATCCGCCGCCTGGCTGGCACAATAATCTTTTATCATCCGCGCAGTGATGCTGCGCGGGTCTCTCTGTTTACCACAGCGACAGCAGATAACGCAGCAGTGCGGTCACAATCGCAGCGGCCAGCACAATCACCAGAAACGGCTTTTTATACCACGTCAGTATTCCCGCAACCGCCACTCCGGCCATTTTCGGCCAGTCTGATAATTCCTGTCCGCTGAAAATCGTCATCGTTACCGCCACAGCAAACAGAATGACAATCGCCCCCGTGGAAAGCAGATTTTTAACGTGTGACGACACCGAGAAACGCCCGCTGAGCAGCGCCCCGGACGCCCGCATGGCATACGTACCGACCGCCAGCAGCGCGATCCCCGTCAGAATGGATAATGTATCCGGCATTACGCTCTCCTCAGGCTGACCACCAGCCCCAGCAGTGATAACAGCACCGGGATCCCCGGCGGTAAAAATGGCGTTGCCGCCAGGGCAATCACCGCTCCCAGCAGAGCAGCGCGGCGTGTTTTCGCCTCACGCAGTGCAGGCAGACACAATGCCAGGATAATCGCCGGGAACATGGCATCCAGCCCCAGCGCTTTGGTATCCACAATAAAGGTACCGAGAAACTCACCGATAATCGTCCCCAGCGGCCAGCACAGAAAAATTCCCAGCCCGCACAGCCAGAATGCGGCTTTCTGTTTGTCCTTCTGTTTTTCCGCCAGACCGAACACCACACTCTCATCATTAAGAATATGGAAGCCCAACAGTTTTTTCGGGCCTTTACCGGCAAGGTCGTGCACCGCAAGGCTGAACGGCACATGACGGGCATTCACCAGCAACCCGGCCAGCGCCGCAGACACCGGACTGCCGCCGGCCGCCACAACGCCGATAAACAGAAACTCTGACGCCCCTGCCAGCACAACCAGGGACAGTGTCAGCGGTACCCAGAGCGGAAAACCGTTGGCATGCGCCAGCGCCCCGTAGGAAACGCCGACAATTAAATCCGCCACACAAACCAGCAAAATATTGCGGATCATGGCATTATCGAGTGGAATAGCGAGTTTCATTGCGATAGACTTATAAATTGAACGATACGTTCATTATGTCGAACGCTTTGAATTACGCAAGTGTTAATTCCGGGTTATTTCCGTTAACCAGCAGAGAGTGTATTTTATGGATTCACCTATCACCCCGCCCCTGCAGATCATGGCTGTCAGGCTGACCGAAGAGCGTCAGCGCCAGGGACGTTCCATCGCTGATGTCGCGCGCAGTGCCGGTATTGCAAAATCCACACTGTCACAGCTGGAATCGGCACAGGGAAACCCGGGAATCGAAACACTGTGGTCGCTCTGTGTGGCACTGAATATCCCGTTTGCCAGTCTGTTTGAAACCCCGAAAAGCCGGGTAACCGTTTTGCGGCGCGGGGAAGGTATTCAGGTCAGTGCCGAGAATGCGTATTACCACGCTTTTCTGCTCTCTTCCGCTTCTGCGGTTAACCGCCGTGACCTGTACACCATCACCGCGCAGCCCGGCAAAGACCGCGTGTCTGAGCCGCATATGGCACAGGTTACCGAACATATCCTGCTGATGACCGGCAGTGCTGTTGTCGGTACCCTTGATGAACCCGCCACACTTTTGCCCGGCGACTATATTTCCTACCCCGGCGATGTCCCGCATATTTTTAAGGCGCTGGAGCCCGATACCACGGCAGTCATGATTATTGAGCACTGATTTTACGCATTTGGTATTCACAAATACTTACTTATCGCAAATAATGTAAAGTGAAGTTTATCATTTCGGGTATATTCCGCATCCGGTATCAGGCTGCCCTGCATGCTCTGATGCCGCTGTAACGGGCTTACTAAGGAAAAACCATGCTTGATTTTAATCGTCAGAATTTAACTCATATGACAGCCGACGCCCTGAAGAAACAACGGGGCTACCTGTGGATCATCGCCATTCTCCTGCTGGCCGGTGGTGTGGCCTGTCTGATGAACCCGCTGATATCCGGTGTGACTCTCAGCTATATTATCGGGGGGCTTCTCCTGATAAACGGGATCTCCATGTTATTTGTGACACTCAGCAGCCGGCTCTACAGCGGCGGCAGTAAGCTGTTTTCCGTTCTGGTTGCGGTCGCCTATCTCCTTCTGGGTTATGTGTTCCTGACCGAACCGCTCACCGGGATGCTCAGCCTCGCTATTCTGCTCGCCATTCTGTTTATTGCCGGCGGGATCCTGCGTCTGGGTTCTGGTCTGCGTCAGATGTCTCAGGCGCGCGGCTGGCTGAACATTATCATCGGCCTGCTCGATCTGTTTATCGCTTACCTGCTGGTCGGTAACGGCCCGATTGTGTCTGTCACCCTGATTGCGACTCTGGTCGGTATTGAACTGCTGTTCAGCTCTTTTGGTCTGATCGCCGTCGCTTCTGCCCTGAAAAAGAATAATTAACCGCATCCGGTGGCGCGGGCAAATAATTTGCCGCGCCACATCCCCCTTTTTTCTTTTTTTTTTCGCTTTTCCCGTATCTTTACATACCCTTTCAGTACCCGTGCCTGAAAAATGGTACAGTATTCAATGTGATCCCATTTTTAACATTTTGCTGCTCACTAAGGAGTCTGTAAAAACCACGTCACAGGAGACATTTTTTATGGAGCAACAACTGCGGTTATGGCTGCAACAACAATTTGAACTCAGTAATGACTACGCCTCATGGGCGGCCATTACCGGGGTTATTGTCCTTATTCTGGCTATCGCTGTTATTCTGCATCTTACCCTGCACAAAGGCCTTCTGCCGTATATTGAACGCCGCACCGGTGGTGCTCAGCGTCCGTGGGGCGCGTTAATTACCCGCACCCGGCTGTTTAACCGGTTTGCCTTTCTGATTCAGGGGATAGTGTTTAATATCCAGGCGCTGATCTGGCTGGGACGCGGCTCTGCCGCACAGGAGATCCTCACGACCGGCGCACAGGCATGGTGTCTGTTGTTCGGCATGCTGCTGCTGTTTTCCGTGATGGACATTCTTCAGAACCTCTCCCGCCATACCCCGTCTCTGAGCCGCCTTCCGCTGCGCGGCGTGATGCAGAGCCTGAAACTGATTATCGCGGTGCTCTTCAGTATCCTGATTATTTCGCTGCTGATAGGAAAATCCCCGCTGATTTTACTGAGCGGACTCGGTGCCATGACCGCGGTGCTGATGCTGGTCTTTAAAGACCCGATCATGGGCCTAGTGGCCGGTATTCAGTTGTCGGTCAATGATATGCTTAATGTCGGGGACTGGCTGGAGATGCCGAAATACGGCGCGGACGGTGCTGTGACGGATATCGGGCTGACGACGGTCAAAGTGCAGAACTGGGATAATACCATTACCACTATCCCGACTTACGCCCTGATTTCCGATTCCTTCAAAAACTGGCAGGGAATGACGGCATCCGGCGGACGGCGTATCAAACGCAGCATGAACCTGGATACCACCAGCATCCGTTTTCTGACTGATGAAGAGATCAGCCGGCTGCGGCAATCAAACCTGATAGCCGGGTATATCGATGCCAAATTACAGGAAATCGCAGAATACAATGCGCAGGAACCCGGAGATACCCTGCTCAACCAGCGGCGGCTGACCAATATCGGGACATTCCGTGCGTATGCGGAGGCGTACATCAAAGCCAGTCCGCATATTCACAAGAAGATGACGACCATGGTGCGCCAGCTGGCACCGACACCGGACGGGCTGCCGGTGGAAATCTACGCCTTCACCAATGTGACGGCGTGGATAAGCTATGAGCAAATCCAGTCCGATATTTTTGATCACCTGTTTGCGATCCTGCCGCAATTCTGGCTGCGGGTGCATCAGACACCAACGGGCTTTGATATGCGCGGTATTGCCGCGCATTTCGCCCGTGAGTGTGAATCAGAACGCCGAGCCGGGCTGTAACAGAAACTCCGCCTCTTCCGGGGTGGAGTTCCGCCCCAGAATCTCATTGCGGTGCGGGTAGCGGCCGAAGCGGTCAATGATCGCTTTGTGCCGCCGCTCAAAATCCTCAGTGCTCTCATCAAGCCCTTTAAACAACTGTTCCGCCTGCTGATGGATCAGTGCGGATTCTGAATGCATATACGGCATCAGCACAAACTTGCGCTGAACCGGGGGCAGTTGCAGATAATCCGGTGTTTTCACTGCTTCCTGTGCCAGCACCAGCGCCATCGGGTCCTGTGCAAATGACCGCGCGTCACCGCGCCAGAGGTTACGGGAAAACTGATCCAGCACGAGGATCTCCGCCAGACGTCCGCCGATGTGTGCCCGCCAGCTGGAACATTCTCCGGCAGCTGCCTGCTCCCATACCTTAAGAAAACGGCGGCGGATCAGGTCATCAAACTGTGTGTCTTTCTTAAACCATTGTTCCGGTGTGGCTTCATTAAACCAAAAATCCAGAATCTGTTGTGCTTCCATCGTCAGGCTCCTTATCAGTCCGGCCATGAGGATCTCTCCCTTTGCCCGGCGGTCATATCACGGTATGCTGGGAAATCATTATTAGTTTAACGCATATATTGTCAATTATTTATCACAGGCCGATATTCATGGGAAAACTGTCCGCACACACCGCCACATTTTACGGCGTTCTGGCCATTCTGTTCTGGAGTACTATTGTCGGATTAATCAAACGGGTCAGTGAGGATTTCGGGCCTGCTTTCGGTGCGGCACTGATATACACCCTGGGCTCAGTGATGTTACTGCTGGTGACCGGATTTCCGGCCATCCGCCGCTGGCCGCGCCGCTATCTTATCTGGGGCACGCTGTTGTTCGTCAGTTATGAGATCTGCTTTATTCTGGCGCTCGGTTTTTCTCAGAACCGTCAGCAGGCGATTGAACTGGGTATGGTGAATTACCTGTGGCCTTCCCTGACTGTCGGACTGGCTGTACTCATGGGCGGGCAGCGTCTGCGCCTGCCGCTGATAGCCGGTCTGGTGCTGGCGGTGCTCGGTATCAGCCGGGTGATTGGCGGAGAGAACGGGTTATCCCTCAGCTCTGTCGCCGCCAACGTCGCACTTAATCCGCTGAGTTACGGCCTGGCGTTTGCCGGTGCGGTGATCTGGGCCTTCTACAGTAATTTATCACGCAGGCTGGCGGATGGTAATAACGGCATTACCCTGTTTTTTATCATCACCGCCCTGATGCTGTGGGTGGTAACCGCCTTTGACGACATCACACTGCCCGCTGAATTTTCCGTGTCGACCGTTGGTTTTCTGATTGCCGCTGCGGCACTGTCCTGTGCCGCAAATGCACTCTGGACCATCGCGGTACTGCGCGGTAATGTTGCCCTGATAGGCACGCTCTCTTATTTTACCCCGGTACTTTCCACCGCATTTTCCGCATTATTACTCAGCACCGCCCTCTCCTTTGCATTCTGGCAGGGGGTACTGATGGTCACCGGTGGTTCCTTATTATGCTGGCTCGCCACCCGCCGGAAATAACATGAAAATGAACCGGCGGATTTCCGGCGGAATATGCTAAATTAGCGCCATGCTATTATTGGTCGCTTTTCAGGAAATACGATGTCCAAAAAACTTAAACATAAACTGGTTAATTTATTCTTACAGATTTATACGCGCCGCCGTGATTTTTCGCACTCCGTCGCTGCCTTTAAACAGCTGAAGACTATCGACTTCCGGAATATTGTTATTTATTCGACAACGGCACTCGGGGATTTTCTGATGAATACCCCGGCGATTCATGAAGTCAGAAAACGTTTTCCTGATGCCAGAATTACCGTTGTTTCCGGCAATAAAATGGCACCTTATATCCGCACTGGTATCGGTAAGGACTGGGACGATGTGGTGTGCTGGAACAGCAAAGTCAATACCGTACTGAAACTGGTCAGGGATTTAAAAGCGCACGGAACACCGGATCTGGTTCTGATTATGCACTCACATAACCCGTATGATTATCTGAGCGCAGTCATGACCGGGGCACCGTTTGTTTTCCGCTGTAATCATCCGACAAACCCGTATATGGAGCGCTGGCTGACAAACTCGACCCGCTTTGCACACCGCCATTCAGTACAGGTCCGCCTTGATCTGATCACTCCGCTCGGCTGCCGGTTTACCGAAAAAAGTGTTGAGATGCGGGTACCGTGTGAGGTCACAAAAGTACCGTCACCGGTAAGACGGGTTGGTTTTCAGATGGGCGCTTCCAGTGAGGAACGACGCTGGCCGGTTGAGAATTTTGTCACACTCGCACGCACTCTGCTTACCCGGTACCGTGACCTGAATATTGTTCTGGTCGGCGCGCCGAATGAAATTCGCCTGTCCGATGAGTTTCTCAGTTTACTTGAGCCGGAATTTCACAACCGGATTGAGCCTCTGATCGGTAAAACCACCGTCGAAGAATTAACACAAATCGTAAATAACCTTGATCTTCTGGTCACAAATGACACCGGAACCATGCATCTGGCATTTGCGTTAAAAGTCCCCAGTGTCAGCATGCATGTCAGCACCTGCCCGCAATTCACCGGCCCTTATCAGGACTATGAATTACATGAAATTATTTCCGGGTTTGCCTCAAAATTACTACTGGAAGAGGGAGAGCATGAAATGGCCTCAATTTCTGCGGATACAGTAATTGAAGCAACCGTTAAATCATTATCTGCGCGGGGAATATTGCCGGCATCAGAGGAATAACGCTGCGGAATAATCCTGAGTAAAAGCACGGTCTCACACCCGGCCGTAAAATACAGTAGACTGACAGAAAAAGGAGGATCTATGTCAGAGAATATGCAGAAGCCGAAAATGACACAGGAAGAAGAGGACGAAATTGAGTCCCTGACAAAAAGCCTTGTCATGCGGGATAAGATGAAACTGCCGGGAACGTCTTAAATTCCACCGCGATGCAGCCAGAAACCGTTAACCGTAAAACTAAGCCTGCCGGCAGCAGATAAACCGGCAGGCTGAAAAGGGTTATTTTGCCATTTCAATAATTTCTTTTGCTGTTTTACCCTGTAATTTTTCTTTCAGCAATGCCATCATTTTTTCTTCATCGCCACCGCTGGCAAAAGCCACCTGGAAGCTGATTTTAGTAATAGCGCCTTTCAGCTCACGGGATTGCTCCGGGCTCAGATCTTTTTCCATTTTTGCAATGGATTCCTGTGCTGCCTGCTGAGAAGACATATCCAGTGTTGCATCACCACAAGCGGTAAGAGCAAAAGAGAGCGCGATAACTGCCAGTAATTTTTTCATTTTCCACCTCGTTAATAATATCTGCGGTATTTTACATTGCCGGACAGATAAAACCATGTTTATTACAGGCAGAATTAACCGTTTATTTATACAGTTATAACCATGTTTGCCCGCCCTGTGAAAACGGGAAATTTATTTGTTATTGTAAATCAGCTGTTTTTCAATACCGGTGCCGATATAATACCTCCGTCTGAGAAATACACGGAAAAGCTATGTTTAACGAATGCGTTGTTGATGAAATTTTAAACTGGATAGAAAATAATCTTGAGTCTGATCTTTCATTAGAAGCCGTTGCCGGGAAAGCCGGATATTCCAAATGGCATTTTCAGCGTATTTTCAAACAACAGACCGGCTATACCCTGGCAAATTATGTCCGTGCACGGCGTTTATCCTGTGCGGCCATCGCCCTGCGCCTGCTACCGCTCAACCTGATGCATTTATCCATGAAGTACCGCTTTGATTCACAACAGACATTCTGCCGTGCCTTCAAACAACATTTTGGTATTACCCCGTCAGGATACCGTAAAAAAAGCGGCTGGCAGCCGGGAGGCTTTGTACTGCCGAAACGTTATGCCGGAAAACTGCACTCCTCGGTTGAGATGACGACATTGCCGGAAAAAGTGCTGACCGGGACTTCGAATGTGTATCAGGCGGCATCGGATACCTGGAATATGAACCTGCCAAAGCTGCGCAAATATTACTGGCAGCCTTTTTTACAGCGGCTGACCGCTTTACCGGAGGCGGTTTATGCCATACACGGTGTCAGTAAATCTGCCGGGGACACTTTCTCAATGTATTATGCCACCCTGGCCGAAGCACACTGCCTGAAAAATACGATGCCGCAGGATATTGTTTATACGCCCGGACATGCCCATTACTTAAAAATTATTTTTACCGGTGATTTTTCAGATATTGATTTTCAGGATATTACTTATGATATCTATAATAATATTCTGCCGGAACTGAATATAATCCGCCATCCGGAGCATCCGGATACGGAAGAGTACATATTTCAGGAAAACATCACTGAATTAAACCCGGAAAACCCGAAACTGGCAGTCCGGGTGATTAATTATTACATCCCTGTTATGACTGATGCAGCAGGCTGGTGATCATTATCGGCCGGGACTATGCTGTTGCGGCCATTTTGTTCTGATCCCTGCTGTGCAATAACTCCCTGCATATATTCCAATCGTAGTTTATCTTATCTGCCCGTATATTATTCTGATAGTTGTCTTAAAATAACAAAATCAGGAATTGACTGTTATTTATTCTCTGTTTTTACACATGAACCGGTTACTATGAAAAGGAGTATCTTCTGATTTGCGGAGGTAACCGATGTCATCATATGCAGAACATATCACCACGGTGCACATTCAGTGCGATGCGGAAGAAGCGCTGCTGCCGACACATCCTTTCACTGCTGTTTCGCCGCTATTGAGGATGAAGCCGAAGTCACGGCGCATAATGGCCGGATTGAACATCTCAGTAATGCCATCAACTCCACTTACGGTATTTTATATTGCCATCTGTCGTTTAAGCCATTAGCGGTATAGCTGATATCAGGTAATGTACCGGGATTGTTACGTATTTCCCGATTATTCTGATACAGACGATTCCCGAACAGGTCTATGTTGTAACACGCCTATTGTTCAGGAGTTTATGAGATGAAAATGAATATTAAGAGAGTAAGCACAGTGACTTTATCCGCAGTCCTGCTGATTGCTGTAGCCGGTTGTTCAAATATGTCGAAACGTGACCGGAATACTGCTATCGGAGCCGGTGTCGGTGCTGTTGGTGGTGCAATCCTGACCGACGGCAGCGCACTCGGAACCGTCGGCGGTGCGGCAATCGGCGGCCTTATCGGACACCAGGTGAAAAAATAATTTCCGGAGCCGGCATACCGCCGGCTCTTTCATTCTTTCCCGGCTTTATACCGGTAATGCCCGGTGATTTTCCAGCTGAACAGCACATCCTCACTGACCTGTCCGCCGCCGATATTATGCATGACCAGCGGATTTCCGCTGAACAGCGCAGTTTTACCGATCACAATACCGATATGCGGACGACCATTATCCAGCTGCCAGGTCACAATGTCACCAGCCACATAATCCGCCGCGTTTTGTGTGATCGGTTTGGTTTCTCCTTTCCGGCTGAAAAAAACCATCAGATTGGGCACTCTGCGGTGATCAATATTTGTATCCGGCCGTGTCTGTCCCCACAATTTACGGCCCGGGTAGAGAGAAAACGCCGTTTTGATATCTTCATGCACCTCTTTTTGCAGATCGATACCTATTTTCCGGTAACTGCGGATCACCACATCCGAACATACCCCTTTCCGGGGTGAAACATCCCCGCCGGGATAGGCGATTTTTTCATAGGACGGATCATACAACACCAGCCGGTCAAGCTGCTGAGCCGCCTGATTCAGCGTTCCCGCACCGTAACCGGCGGGTATTATGGCGACAGACAACAAAGCAGCACATATTCCGGCAATATAATGACGCATCATTTCCTCCGTAACCGCTCAGAAAATCCCGTCCCTGCCCCAGATGTAACGTAATACCCCGGCAGCATCCCGCGGACTGAGCTGTAATATATTCTGATACAGCGCTGATTTTATTTCACAGGCCAGTATGGCATCCTTTTCCAGGGTTTCGGCTTCCTCTTCATCTAGCAAATCACCATAGGTATGGCGCAGCCGGAGAAAGATACCGGTATATAATGCGTCAGTTTCTGCCTGAGATAAACCCGGCATTGTTTCTTTTGCGGGTAAAAATGTCATGACAGCTCCGTTATCCGGCTCTGCAGGGTAAATGAAGCTGAAACAAAGCAACCCAGAGGGATCTTTATCCATCGCGCTGTTAAACAATGCCTGCCGGTTTTCTGCATATTGCAGTATCATTTCATCCGGCGTTTGCTGCAGCAGTACTTTTCGATCGTCTGTATTACTCATATAAATCATACGGTAAAAATTCCGCAGTTTAATACCGGATAAAAGAGAATTCCGTCCTGATATATTGCTGTGCATTGTTTCTGCCGCAACCGCTTTTGGTGACAGAAAAAAATAAGAAGAAAAAACAGAAAGAAGGCAGAAAAATACACTGTAATACGTAAACGGGGCATTACAGTAAACAGCAGAAAAACCCCCGGCACCGGAGCGGAATGTCCGGATAAAATGCCGGGCAGCATCTGCGCTGTCATATCAGCAGGTTACCCGGCTCATTCCAGTACCAGCTTATCCGGCCCGTTCAGCCCAGACATTATATTCTCTGACCAGCGCCATGACTTCATTATTGGAATCTTTCATTTCCCGCATATGCGCCTGAAGCTTTTTCAAATCACCGGGAAATTCCCGCTGAATTTCCTGTGTTTTTATCCGCAGACGCTGCATTTCTTTATTTCGTCTTTCCAGCGCCGCCATCAGCATATCTCTGATTTGATTACACTGCGCAATAGCTTCAAAATCGAATTCTGAATACGCCCGCATATCGTCGTTGTCAGTCATAAAAGCATTACCCTTATCTGCAATATACTGAACACCGATTATAGCGTTTTACCGCCGTGATTGTCCCCGTACCTTGTGGCAGGTAAAAATATTACCGTCTCTTTATCCGGCAGAATATTTTCACCAGCAGTCAGATTCACTGGTTACGCATGAGGTGATTAAATTGCCATGGTTCACCGTCTAATCTCTTCATGGATATGATCCCGTATTTACTTAATAATGAAAAGATGCATTTTCAAAGTATCAGTGCTCCGAAAATAGTTATCATTTATTTCAATGTATTCAGAAAAGCCGGATCCTCCTTTTATCCATAGGATTCTTACATGGTATTAATACTAACAGCATTAAATATAAAATTAAAAAATGTTATAAGGCTACTCTCATGTATAGGACACATAAAAGTCTAATCATTCTACTTAATTACTCTTTTCATTAAGAAGCGGCAGATTAAACCGCCGCTTCTGATATTATCAATCCACCGAATCCGGAAAAACAGGCCATGTTGTAGCGATACCTGCTGATGTATCAGTATCAGTGACTTCTATACTAAAAATTTCCCATTTTGTCAGCTTAACCTGATCTTCAGCAGTTGCCATCCCCAGGCGTATTTTTCTCTCAAGCATAACAATCATCTGTTCTGCTTCAGACAGCAAGGATTGTTTTCGACTATTCGCTATGGTGATTTCATGTTTTAATTTTTCGGACTCATCTGTGACCCACTCCTCACCATTCCATTTATCAAAAGGTGTCAGTGGTTCACGTAATGTCAGATTTTCTGGTAAAGTACCAAACATACTTATTTGAATTTTTTCTTTCGTAATTTTGTCATAACCAGTTTTACCTCTGTGATCTTCAGTATGCACCCAATGTTTACCATCTTCACTGCGAACAACTGCAAATCCGGGAGCAGGTATTACTGGTTTATCCAAATAAACATCGGCTTTTAAACTAAATCCTAACGGAACTTCATCCTGGCTTTTGCCGGTATATTCTCTTGTAAGGGGATGACAACAATAAACCTCCGCCCATCCGGGAGTGATTGCCAGGCCATTCTTGTCAAATTTTGCGTACTGAATTTTTGTATTGTATTCTGCCATTTTAAATAACCCTTGTAATATAAATAACCGCTTTATTTACCGGTCTGAATTCATGAGCTGTCCTTACTTGCCGGGAAGCATCAAAAGAGTACGAAATTGAGTTTGCATTGGCACCAGCAGCACGTCCGCCTTTATTTACTGAATGCCGGAATACTCCTTCTGAGAAATCACCGCCTTCAATTGTCGGGTTACCAAAATTCCCGGTTAAATTTTGCATTGCATCATTTTGAAAACTCCCGAGTTTTCGTCCGGAATCATATCCTCTCCCATTGTCTAATGCGCGTTTAAAAAGTCCTCTGTCATCAGGGAGTTTCAGATCCGGAAAAACTTTGGCAAGCATTGGGTATAAAGATGCATTAAACTCGCGACCATCATTTATTAAAAACCCGTCAGGAATGGCTACTGCTGACTGCCATTCAATAGTGGCGCCAATAGGAATACCGACAATCTTATCCTCATTTACTGCCCCATTATTATTTAAATATCTAACTGTCAGCCCTGCTTTATGGTCAATATATAGCTGCGCTGTATCAGACCCTCCGCTTCCTGATGATATTGAAAACCCTTTGATATATTTAACACTCACTCCGCCTGAAAAAACCCCATTGAAACCGCGTTCCGGCATTGTTGTAATATCACTAAAAACATAATAATTCCCCGCCGGTTGGTAGTTTCCCTTCGGCTGAAATTTTTCACTCAAACCGAGATTATTGATAAATTCGCTTTTATCCGGTATATCCGCACCATTTTTATCTTTAGCTAGTTTTCCGTTACTCTCTGTTTTAGTTGCATAATCACCAACCGGTTGTTTACCTGCCAACCCGTTAATCAATTCAGATTTAGTGGCATAATTACCTTTCGGTTGGAAATTAGTATCAGATTCCGCTTTGGAATAACTGTAACCTTCCGGCAGATAATTACCCGCAGGCTGGAATTTCTGATCAGACTCACCTTTGCTGTAAGCGCCCACCTCTCCGGCGGTCAAATCTGCTTTCAGTTCTGCCCATGCCGTTCCGGCAACCGGTTCGGTGGTGTTATTTTCAATTTTTGACTGCCAGGTTTTATTTTTGTGGTACACAATACTGCGGACAGCATACGGTTTACCGGCCTCCTGCCAGACCGGCACTCCGAAGGACTGCATTTCGCCGACCGCTTCCGTGATATCGTGGAACAGGCTGTTCATCTTCTCACGTTCAATATCTTTGGCAGCCGGATCTGTGGCCTGGTCCCGCTCGTAGTCATACCCGTAGCCCTGGGTATAGGAAACCGCGCCATCGGCCCGGACTTCATCAGGAATAGCAGCGCGGTCCCCTTGTGTTGCAAAGGGGACTTTAAATAATTTAGTCATACGTTTTATGCTCCGAAGTTACTGCTCAGGAAGTTTTTCCGGTTTTCACCATGACCAAAGGCTTTTTTGGTCACAATCCGGTATTTGACGCCGACACCGGACGGGCGCGGCATAAGATCGAAGTTCTCCAGCAGAACGCGCAGGCGTTCATCCGGATTAAAATTAAACACGTAATACAGATAGGTCATATCCAGCGGATCGAGCACAAATACCCTGCTGTCTTTATTGCCGAAAAACCGTTCAAGGAATTCATTAATATTGCTGACAGTCGGGCTTTGCGTCAGATTGAAATAACGCATACGGATAATCAGCCGTTTTTGTTCCTGTGTCAGTGACAGTGTGTAATCACTGTTACGCCGGAAATTCGCCCTGAAATTGGCCTTTTTATTACCAAAACCGGTACCGATTTTTGTTTTATCATGCGGCGGAATATCCACCCCGAGCGGCACATCCAGGATCCGCGCCCAGATACCGAGGCCAAAATCAGTGGCGGTATCGATATTAAACACATCGTTGTACCAGTTCTGCCAGAAGCTGACGGTCGCCCGCTCAAACCAGTCCAATTTATGGCGGGCCAGCGCTTTCAGGTTTTCCGCCTCTTCGTACTGCCATAACAGTGCCCGCAGCAGATCTGAATGAAATGAAAACGACTGGATGGAGTCTGTCATACAAACACCACCTGAACCGCACTGCGGTTAATTTTGGCAACTTCCGTCAGTTTTACCGGATAAATATCCGGTGACCAGTGTGTGCCGTCTGCGGATAATTCAATACGGTTGATAAACAGCCGCGGCTCAGCGGCGTTAATGCCGGCAGAAATCTCAAACGGTGAAACTTCCCGCCCGCCCCCCAGCCAGCCATCCCCCCCGGTATCGCCGTTTGCCCAGGCTTCCACCGCCGCCGGGATAAGCGTTTGTGCATCCAGGGTGGTTTTTTTGACCGTCACACGACAAAACAGCACCACTTCTTTTGCGCGATCGAATTTTACCGTGTAAACCTGCCCGCTGACCGGCTCCGTCACCTCAACCTCCTCACTGCCGTTATAGGCGGCACCGATGGTTTTGGTCCGCAGCAGTGCGGCAGCAATTTACTGACTCTCCCCGCCCTCGACGCAGACATACACACTGTGCGGTACAAGCGTGATACCGTTCGCTGCCATCGGGGTATTGGTATAATTTTCCCGGTATGCCAGAGAGCGGACACCTTCCAGTTCATACAACGCGGAAGTCATGGCCTCACCGACACTGACCGTATTTTTTGCCAGTGTCAGTTTACGGCGGCGGCGGGACTGTAAATCAGACTCCGCAATCCGGCCGGTAACCGCACCGGTCGGGTTAGTCACCGTCTCCCATCCGAGAACAGAACTGGCCACCGTCATCATCTGCCCGGCCGGACACTCCACGGGACCGGTTTCAACTGCACGCATATCGCCGCTGACAGTCCCGTTTTTACCGATAATCAGCGATTTTGTGGTGAAAAACGTGTCACCGGCCAGTGTTTCTGCCTGTGCCCCTTTCGGAATGATAGTGCCCGGCACACCGCCGAACTGTACCTGCGTCAGAATCGAGCGGGTGGCATCCCGGCGCTCCCCTCCCATCAGTGCCCAGATAGCATCCAGAAACACGCCTCCGGCAAGATCCGGGTTTATCTGATTTGCCAGTTCCGCATTATTACGCACAATGGCATCACGATTCTCTGTTTCCATCGTGATCAGCACCCCCTGCGGGGTTTCCGGCGAAATATCCAGATCCTGACCAAACACCGCCTTAAACTCATTTTCAACGGCTGTGCGCTGCTCAGCAGTATCCGGGATAATCACGCCGGATGAGGTAATATAGTTATATTCAGCCATTTAACCTGATACTCCCGTATTCAGTTTGTAAAACAGCGGTATAGCTCAGATTGTTATCTTTCAGGACGGCCGCGAATGAAATCACTTCTGTGACCTGCGGGATCTCCCCTATCCGTTCACGGAATGCGGTTTCAAACACCGGCAGATCCGCCTGCCGTCCGAACGTGGTTTTCCAATACGGAATGCCCTTGTCCTGCTTATGCAGCATTTCGCCGCGCAGTGCTTTGATATACTGAGCACAGCTGTTTTTTACTGCCTGTTCATCGCGGGCGATGGCGAGATTACCGTCTCCCCCGGTGAACAGATCATTATTTTCACTGACATCAAATGTCATCATAGCGGTTCTCCTGAATCCTCATGTCCGCGCTGAATACCGCTGTGTTTGTGGGTTGAACCGATGTCTTTGCCGTTATGTTTCAGGGTGCCGCCCGCCGCATTACTGTCACCATTCACAGCGTGATTACCATTAATAGTCACATTCCCGGTATAAATGGTTTCCGGTGCATTAACCTCAAACAACGGTGTATCCAGTACGGCTTTATCCCCGTGCAGCGATAAACACACAGCACCATCCGCAGACTGCACCACCAGGGCATCCGTATTTTTGCCGTCGATTACCCAGCCTTTGAGTGTATCGGGAAAAAACATGGCATCACTGAATGTGTGCAGACGTGCGGTATTGGGTTCGTCTTCCAGTCCGCCGCGCTGGAAAATCAGGCTGATATCCCGGTCATTGGCTTTCAGCCAGCCGAAATCCCCCGGTTTTACCGGCATACGGATAAAAAAACCGCCGCCGCCGAAACGAAACACCGGAATATTAGCCAGCGCACCGCGCCCGACTTTCTTTCCGGCGGTCGTCACCATCATCACCAGCGGTTTCACCACGGCCCGGTTGCTCGTGTCGTCATAACTGACCACCGTGGCCGGCAGCATATCGTCAATATTCATCAGCAGACTGCGGAACGCAGCCGCAAACTGCCCGGCCAGACTGCCTTCACTGGCCATATCACTGTTAGGTTTATTCATTGCTTTGCCCGTGTCGTCAGGCCCGTTTGCAGGTTGCCGTATAAAAAAAGGCATCCTCATGTGAGGCGATATCGAATTTCAGCTGCTCGATGATGTAATCCCCGTTCAGCGAAGGGTTGAATTTGCTGTTCAGCCGCAGCATACCGCCGAGGCAGGATTCACCGTCGATCAGATATGACACTTCAAGCCCTTTCTCTGTCGCTTTCGGGATCCCGATCATGCCGGTTTTCTGACTCAGAATACGCAGTTTGCCGGACAGCGCTTTATCCCTGTCTTTCACATACAGCACATCGTCATCAATAAAGGCTTTCACATTCCCGGCGTCCTGCAGCCGCTCAATCTGCTTCAGCGCGGGACCGCAAAAATACCAGTTAGCGACATTTTTATCGGTCGCCTGGAAATCCAGTGAAACATGGCAGTCTTTTGCGATTTTTGCAGCGATCTCACTCATTTTTGACATCGCCTGCCCCCCGGAAGTCACAATATCGCGGGTGCCGGCATTGCCGGTTTTGGCTTTCAGCGTCAGTGTCACATCCGGCGGTGACGCAATTTCCGCGCTGACAATATCGCCGGTAAAGATGCGGAATACGCCGGTACTGCGCCGCCCGGCTTCCAGAATGATCCGGGGTGGTGTTTTGCTCTCCGTAAAGGGACTGGTTTCCGTCAGCAGCATGTTGCGGGTTTGTGTATTCAGGCCATCAATGCTGAATGAACAGTCATTCTGTAACGGATTGGCGTATTTCGTGCCCGAAGCATGCATACGCATGCCCTCATACCATTGCAGACGGCCGTTAACCTCGATGGCGCAGCGGATCCTGCGTAAGTCAATCATCATCCCCCCGCCAGACCAGTGTCTGTGTTTTTCCGAACTGTTCCCACCAGGGCAATGCGTCCCCGCCGGTCAGTAACGTAAAATTGCCGCCTGACGTAAGATAGCGGTACGGGATCAGCGGCTGATCCGGCAGCATCCGCATCCCCTGCACAACAATCTCATCATCGCAGCGGATATCACAGCACATCACTCCGTGCGCGGTTTTGATTGTCAGTTCCCATTCCTGTTCATTCAGCGTGACCCGCAGGCGCTGATTCGGCACGGTATTCAGTGGTATAATTTTCATTTGCCCCCCGGTTTACCGGCAGCCCCGCCGGCAAGTTTTACGGCAACAGAACTTTTTTTCGCCGGTGGCGGTGCCGCCGTCTGAGCCTGCACTTTGCCGCTGTTCACTGTGCTGCTCTGTTTTTTCTTCACCACCTTGCGCGGCGGTAGTTCGCCGTATTCCGGTTCAATCACCCGCCACTCGGTAAAGGTCAGCGAGAGGCTGAGACCATCAGCCATTTCCGGATTTTCATCATGGGTAAAAGAGGTGATCAGCATCGGCCCGTAGGCTCTCACCCTGGTCTGAATACACACCAGCTTGTGATAGTCATACGCCTGCTGCATTGCCTTAAACTCATCTTCTGTTTCGCCGGTGAGCATTAAATCCATACTGATAGTTACCGCATTAACCACGACATGATCACTGCGGGTTTCACCGGATTCCACCTGAAACGATGTGGCTTTATGGGTATCAGAGACTGTCAGTTTTACCGGGCTTGCTGAATCAAACAGCGTGGCAAATGAGTTCACATCAAAGATTTTGACTTCTGTTATCATTTCTCCATCCCCGAATTATATTCATGTCCCATATTTTCGATGTGCTGCCGCAGCACCTCAACGATATCCGCCGCAATAGTCTGCGGATCACCGTCTTTGGCAACGATACTGACCTCACCGACAGAGATAATATTTTCATTGCTGACCGCAGACTGATTACTGATCGTTCCGCTGGTCAGGGATGCCATCGGGTTAGCCGCCAGCGTGGTGACATGGCCGGTGATTTGTCCGGCAAGTTTCAGTGTTTCCTCTTCACTGAGAGACGGGGTTTCCGGGATGCTGTACTCCAGTTTGCCCTTCGTGGTCACGGTACGGTTAACGTTCTGTTCAATCTCTGCCGAATCCCCCATACCGACCCAGCCTTTCACTGTACTCCAGCCCTCTTTGACCAGATCCATCCCTTTACTGATCCAGCCGAGGATCTCCTCAATCTGCTCCCACAGCCATGTGAAGATACCAACAACCGCATCTGACACGGTATCAAAGACCGCTTCAAATTCAGCGCCCCAGGCCATCACCCCCTGAATACTGGCAGTCAGCCAGTCAATAAACTCATTGAGTGCCGTGTTCATGGTGTTGTAAGCCGCGACGACAATATCCGCCACAACGCCAATCACCGACATAATGAAGTCAAACAGGACGACAAACGCCTCCCACACCGTGAGAATGACCGCTTTCAGTCCCGGATAGCTGTCGAGTATCCGTCCGATCATCGAGTCGTTACCGTCGATGAAATTCATGATGTCGTCATACACCAGCGCAAAAACCGCCGCCAGCAGAAGGATCCCCGCCACCACCGCCATAACCGGCAGCATGGCGGTCCATGTACTGATCTGTGCCAGTTTCATAGCGTGAACATATTTGCCTGTCACGACGGTGGCCACCGCGATAAAAAAGCCGGTGACAAAATTTTTGTTTTCTTTCGCAAAAACAACGATTTTTTCCAGCCAGTCCAGCCCCTGAGCCAGCGCCGGGATCAGCATACCCATCAGACTGTTTTTCAGGAGACCGGCGGATTGTTCCAGGCTCAGCATGGCATTGTTAAAACTGATGGATTGCTCAATACTCTCGCGGGTGATACCGCCATAGTCTTTCTGTGTTTCCATCATCCGGGATAACTCTTCCCGCCCTTTCATCAGCATCTCAACAGTGCCGTTATCCTCAACACCCAGTCCGCCGAGTGTCTTTTTGGCCTCACTGAATGACATGCCCTGCACTTTATCCGCAGTCTGTAACACCTTTTCCATCGAATCCCCGGCAAAACCGAATGATTTTGCCATCGCGGATAAATCGGCCTGTGCGGCACTGCGGGTTCCGCCGAGAGCAGCGACCGAGCCGGAAAACGCATCCACATCCTGCGTGGTGATATTGATTTCTCTGCCCAGTTTATCAATGGATTCAATTTCAGCGGCGCGGGCTGTCGCATCACTGATAAGTCCGGTGATTGTCGTTGAAATACCGGCGAAATTAAGGGATTTTTCCGCCAGTGCCGCAACGTTATCAAATGCACTTTGCCAGGCGGCATCCGAATCACGGAGAGCGCTCTGTACTTTTTTCTGGGCACTTATTTCTGCCGCCGCTGCCGCCTCGCCGGTGCGCCGGGTTTCAGAGATGCTGTTCTGCAGGTCATCATAATTCTGCTTCAGCGCCTTAAATACAGCGTCAGATTCCCCGCCGGTAAACTGTACCAGCGAGGTCACAATGGCACTCAGTTTCGTACTCATTTCACCGGTCTGTTTTGTCACTTCCCCGGCATTACTCTCAAACTCAATATACTGTCCGCCGCTTACCTGCTCCTGCCACGGCCACATCTCTTTCAGCAGGCTGCCGAACGTCAGCGTGTTTTGCTGCGCCTGTTTTATATCGTCAACGATGTCATCCGTGGAACGCCGGAGATTATCAAGTGCGCCGTTTGTCTGACTGATATCAGATTCAATTAACTGAACAAAGGTTTCCGTCAGAGACATTATCTATCCTTTAAAGCGGCCAGCGCTTCGTTATATCTGTTGGTAATGGCGATTTCCCACAGATCCAGTGCCTCCTCCAGATCTACTGAGGTTTTGAGTTCGCTGAGGGTGGCGAGTTTTTCGCTGATGATGACTGCAAAGAAGCTATCAGCGTTTTTATAACCGACGGGAGTGAACTGCCTGCCCTGCTGAGCAGGGAGGGGAGGAAACCCCGGCTCCCGCCTTTGCCGAAAAAACTGGTGTTGTACTTCAGCATTTCCAGCTCAAGGCGGATCAGCGATTCCCCGTCCGGCACATGGTTATCAATCAGAGCCTGTGTCTTCAGCGGGATCTCTTCACCACTGACCGGCACACACACATAGACCATCATTTTCAGCATGGCATCTTTACTGACTTCGTAGTCACCGATTTTCGGCGCATTGGACAGCGGATATTTGGCGAGAATTTCCCGCCCGGTAATTGCCGGAAGACGGCTGATAATGAATGTTTTCTCAACACCATCGGCATCTTTTACCGCCACTTCTTTAGGTTTGATCAGCATATTTTTTCCCGTAAAAAAAGCGGGCTTTCGCCCGCTCAGAATTAACGATTACGTGTAAAATCAAAATCCTGGAATACAAATGTGTACTGTTTGGATTTCAGACGGCCCGCACCGGCGACAGAGCTTCCGCGGCTGCCGTTGGTGATACGGCCGTTACGTGCGGTGGTGGTCGAACCGTTGCCGTAAGAGGCAACCATCGTGATATTATCCCCAGCGGCGCGGCGGCCTCTTTTCGCCGTATTGGCGTCCAGCAGGATAGCCAGGTTCTGATCTTCCTCACTGCCCGCCGGCACGTTAATTGTGACCGTCTGCGGTGCCGGTGCTGACCAGCTCAGCAGGTTACCGTTGATATCGACGCCTGTTTTAACAATCTCGGTCGGCGGGAGATCCAGCGGATCCGCATCATCCGCAAAGGCGGTGATAAGAATACCTGACGGAAAGGTTTTGCTGGCTTTCACCACCAGCGCGAGACCGGTTGCTGATACTTCAATCATATTTTTCTTCCTTACTTACACTAAGTTATGTGAGCCTTCGACTTTACGGACCCAGTCGCCTTTGCCGTAAATCAGCACGTATTTCATGACATACTCCGGCAGACCGTTTTTGCCGGTGTTTTCGGTGATTTTCGCGTCATACCAGTAACCTTTGTCCTGCACATCGTGCCAGGCCAGATCATCACCGGAGGCATCTGCCACTGCGATTTTCTGTACTTCTGTCAGGTTCTTACCGGCCAGAATAGTGCCGTTATCCAGCGCTTTGGTAACTGCACCGGCAATCACCATCAGCGCCTGTGCCTCACCGTCTTTGTTGGCCGGAACACCGCGGGTGGCCAACAGAAGGCTGAACCACTGCTGTGCGATATACGCTTTCAGCCACTGCTCGTTGGCGTGAACACTCATATCCAGCGGATCAGATGCTCCGCCGCACAGGAAGCCGCGCTGATAAAAACGGATTTGCGAGCCGGCCACCGCCGTTTCGCCGTAATAGTTCACGCGCAGCTTGTCGAAGCGATCCGCATCCGCGTCTTTGGTCACCTGTGCCGGGAAGGTCACACCCAGCTGACGGAACATGTAGTTTGTCGCAGCATTCGTCCGGTCATAATCGGTCGCTGCCATCACTGCCATCGGCAGCGCCTGGATAAAGTAACCATTGTCCGTTTTCAGGTTCAGACCAACAGATGCCGTTCCTGCCAGCGCGGAATTTAATTCCTCTGCATTGTCGGCAGACACACTGAGATGCAGCTGATATTTCACATTCTCACCGGCGACATACTGCGCCAGCGGCACAGCCTGCTCCGCCGGTAATTCAGTGAGGAACGTCACACTGCCGAATGAGTCAGATACCTGCTCTGCCACCATAAAAGCTTCCAGTGGTGTCTGCGCCGGATGCCCTTCTGATGACAGCCCGGAAGAAAGTCCCATGGCATCCGCGAGAACGGAATACGCCACACCGGCGGAGACATGCTCCTGTACACCGCCGTTCAGTTCGAACGCATTCTTTTGTGCATTAAAAGTGAGATAACTGCCCGCGAACTGCGGCTCACTCTCAGCATTCAGTTTTGCCTGGATCAGTGAGGCAATATCGGCATAGGATTTGGCCGCCGCTAAATCCAGATCCTTATAGTTTTTGGTGGTCTGACCGATGGTTACGGACAGTGTGCCGTCGGTGACGGCAGTCAGATCAGCCAATGCAGCCGCTTTAACGCCGAACAGTGCCGGTGTGCGCCCGACCGGCGCGTATGCGGCAATCTGCAGTTCTTTCGGTTTACTGACCGGTGCCGGACTGACATAACTGAAATACTGACGGGCAAACTGAGCTTCCGGTGAATCCGCCCCCAGCAGTTCATCAACCTGACCCGGCGCAAACTCAAGGACATGACCGGCCGGAATTTTCGGATCAGCAGAGAATAACCGTGCGGTCAGCTTACGCTCAGGCACAGCAGAAGCGCCGATGACCGCAGAGGCGATATCGACATAGCGTGTTTGTTTAATTGGCATAGTAAAACCTTATATGCAGTAAATATCCGGGAACAGCGCTGAAACAACGCCGGTCTCCGGGCGGAGTGTACGGGTAAACGTCACATTGAAATCAAAAGAAGGTGCCTGTCTGTAATGCCCCTGGTCATCAGCCAGATACGGCACCCGGATAGCACCGGCGCGCTGAACGCCGACTCCCTGTTTATTCAGCACACCGGTAAAGGGCAGTGAATTCCAATAATCAGTTTCCCTAATGTTAATCGTCAGGTGGTGCAAAGGAAAGCAAAACGGTGTGAACATTTGAGGTAGGCGGCAACAAGAAAAGCCCGCGATATCAAAGATATCGCGGGCTTTAATATGGTGCCGGCTACCGGAGTCGAACTGGTGACCTACTGATTACAAGTCAGTAGTTTTGTTTTTTAATCAATTAGATACCGCATTAAGTCACGCTTTCACGTCCCAACAATTAAAAAGATTGAAAAGGTATAAAGCACATCTAAAACCATTTGTGTCCCAAATATGTCCCACCACTCCTACCAACAGCTATACACCCATCTTTTAAACAAACTGCATATTTGCAACAACTCTTTATCTCACTGGTGCCACATTAACTTTTCACCACCGGTAACTGACTAAAGTTTGTTGTGTATGCCGGTGACAGCATTTCGCGCTTCATCTTGTACCCGCTATCGCTGCCTTTACCGGCAAACCACACACGGCCCAGCCCACTGTTGTTTATTGTGTCCATAGTCTTCATCAGCTCATCACTGTTTTTGAACGGCTTCCGGGTGGCGAACATATCGAACTGGGTGACGGTTGAATCAGTGAAGTCTGACAAGATGATGCCAGCCTTATGATACCGATACCCGTCACACCAGATACTATCCAGTGCTCTCATGGCGGCATTGATGATGTCCCGCGTGTCGCAGCTGGGATACTCGAGCGAAATGTTTGCACTGTTCGCATAATCCGGCCCGTTAGCGTGTCTGCTGGTCTGTACAAACAGTCCGATCATCCGGCAGCGCTGTTTTTCTTCCCGGAGTTTTTCCGCTGACCGTTCGGCATATTCACACACAGCCTTTCTCATGGTAACAATGTCCGTCACTTTGGTACCGAATGATCGGGAGCAGAGGATCTGCTGTTTCACCTTTCTGACTTCTTCCAGCTTGATGCAGGGTTCTCCGTTCAGTTCCCGCAGCGTACGCTCAGTAATAACACCGAAAGTTTTACGGATAGTCGCCGGTGCGGCGTTCGCCAAATCTAATGCAGTGCGAATCCCCATGGTGTTCAGTCTGGCCGATATTCGCCGACCGATACCCCACACTTCACTGACCGGTATCAGTGCCAGTAACTTACGCTGGCGCAGCCTATCAGAAAGGTCGACCACTCCGCCGGTTTTTTTCCATGTTTTTGCTGCATGGTTGGCAAGTTTTGCGAGTGTCTTTGTCGGTGCAATGCCAACACCGACCGGAAGGTGTGTTTTCTGCAGAATAGCAGCCTGTATCTCACAGCCGTAATCTTCCGGGCTGAATATCCTGGTCATGCCGGTAAAATCGAGAAAGGCTTCGTCTATAGAATAGATTTCTGTGGCGGGTGCGAAGGATGAGAGCAATGTCATCACACGGCTGCTCATATCGCCGTACAACGCATAATTTGAGCTGAATACTGTCACATTGTTTTTATAACAAAAATCGCGACACTCATAATACAGCGCCCCCATTTTGATGCCGAGGGCTTTCGCCTCTGCTGAACGGGCGATCACGCAGCCATCATTATTGCTCAGGACGATAACCGGCTTACCTGTCAGATCGGGCCGGAATACTCTTTCACAGCTAGTGTAAAAGCTGTTTACATCCACCAGCGCAAACATCACTGCGCCCGATGGATGATGTAGGTGACCACACCGAAAATCTGTAAATCCTGCTCACTGCTGATTACGATAGGCTGATAATCCGGATTCATCGGGATCAGCATAGGTACCGGTGACAATTGCAATTTTTTGACAGTAAACTCTCCGTCAAAACTGGCAATCACAATATCCCCCTCCGCCGCAGTTACCGCGCTGTCCACGATAACCACATCACCGTCAAAGATATTCGCATCTATCATCGAGCTACCTTCAACCCTGAGTAAATAGGTACTTTCCGGGTGTCGGATCAGTTCACTGTTCAGGTTTATGCGTTCCTCGATATAGTCCGCCGCCGGTGACGGGAACCCAGCGGGGACATGCTCCAAGAACAGAGGCAATGTCAGAATTGTATCATCGTTGATCTTGACAAGTTTCATACTCAGAACCGATTAGCTGTATATATATACAGCTAATGATAGAGAAATTTGACTGTCTCATCAATCTGATTTTTACTAATCTTATGCGTCACATATTTTACTCGTTGAAATCAAATCCGGCAGTCCGCTATAAGCGAAGAACGAATATTGCTAACAGCATTCTGTGTGAATCAATGGGGAGCAGGCCAAAGTTAAAAAAGGGAGCTTTATGAAACAAATCACACTTTATCGTATGATACATACCCATATTTAAATTGTGTGTTACCATTTGTTCCGTAAATACCTTTCAACTAACCCGAGGCTTTGATGCTGGAGAATGTAATCATCCGATAATCAGCTTACCGACCTTTTCAGGTCGAACTGATTATCAATGCGCCGAAATCGAATGCGGACACCGCTATGTGTTTGCACGTTTTGCACATGATGATTAAACAGGTTTTCCAGTATGAATTTATCCCGTCAGGAACAACGTACCTTACACGTTCTCGCTAAAGGTGGTCGTATCGCGCAAGTCCGAGATACGTCTGGCCGCCTCATCGCCGTTGAATGCTACACCCGCGAAGGGCTGTTGCTTACCGACTGCACCCTTGCCACCTTCAAAAAACTCAAAACCAAAAAACTTATCAAGTCCGTTAACGGTCAGCCGTACCGCATCAACACTACCGGGCTGAATAACGTTCGCGCACAGCTTGATAACCGCTAAGGAGGCATGATGGATATTAATACCCTTATTTACGCATCCCGATATGACCGGCTTTCAGCGGATGAAAGCAAAATTCCCTGGGATGAACCAGCATTCAGCCAGCGCATGCTGGCGAACCACTTGTCGCAGGATCACGACTGGGCCAGCCGCAGGCAGGAGATCATTGAGCAGCAGGTAGAGTGGATCGCCAGCCAGTTATCCCCTGGCGCGCACATCCTCGATCTCGGCTGCGGTCCCGGCTTTTATACCCACCGCTTAGCGGAGCGCGGATTTCGCTGCACCGGCGTGGATTTCTCACCAGCATCTGTGAGCTGGGCCCGCCAGCAGGCGCAAAATGCCAATTTGAACATCAACTATATTCAGCAGGATATCCGTGCATACTGGCCGGATAGGTCATTCGATTTCATCATGATGACGTTCGGGGAACTGAATGTGTTCAGCACTGCGGATGCACGCTTACTAGTCAGCCGGTGCGCGCTGTGGCTGGAGTTGGGTGGCAGGCTGCTCACTGAAGTCCATACTTTCGAAGAAGTTAAGCGTCAGGGAATGGCTGAAGCGAGCTGGCAACGCTGTCCGGATGGACTTTTTCTGGGCGTCCCTCATCTGCTGCTGACGGAACATAGCTGGGATAAAGAAGAACAGACCAGCTCAACGCAGTTCTGGGCCATAGAGGCAAACGGTCACACCACTCGTTTCGGCAGCCAAATGACGGCCTGGCGCGATGAAGAGTACGTCAGCCTGCTCAATAATACCGGATTTACCCTGCTGCCTCCCCCTGCAGGCCACGACTGGCCAGTCAGCGAGACATTTGAAGGGAAGCTGTTTGCTCTGTTGGCTGAAAAAGCAAAAACCTCAGGGGAGCTTCCTCTTAATACTCAACGCAATAAAAGGAATTCAGCATTGGATATCCCACGTATTTTTACCATCAGTGAAAGCGAACACCGCATCCACAACCCGTTCACCGAAGAGAAGTACACCACACTGGGCCGTGTGCTACGCATGAAGCCGGAGACCCGCATTCTTGACCTCGGCAGCGGCTCAGGGGAAATGCTCTGTACCTGGGCGCGGGATCATGCGATTACCGGAGTCGGTATCGACATGAGCCAGTTGTTCAGCAAGCAGGCCAGACGACGCGCGGAAGAACTTGGTGTCAGTGATCGGGTCCAGTTCATACATAATGATGCCGCTGGGTATGTGGCAGAAGAGAAATTCGATGTGGCCGCCTGCGTAGGTGCGACATGGATTGCCGGTGGATTTGCCGGGATGATGGAGCTGCTGGCGCAGAGCCTTAAGCTGGGCGGGATCATGCTTATCGGGGAACCCTACTGGCGTCAGCTACCCTCAACAGAAGAGATAGCTCAGGCATGCGGCGTCAGCGCAATAGCTGATCTCCTGATGTTGCCTGAACTTATCAGTGCGTTCGACTACCTCGGCTACGACGTGGTGGAAATGGTGCTGGCAGACCAGGAAGGCTGGGACAGGTATGAAGCCGCGAAATGGCTGACCATGCGCCGCTGGCTGGAAGCGAACCCTAACGACGACTTCGCGGCAGAAGTCAGGGCTGAGCTAACGGTCTCGCCAAAACGTCACGTGACCTACGCGCGTGAATACTTTGGCTGGGGCGTGTTCGCGCTGATCGCCAGGTAACAACAGACTCCCGGTATTTCTTTCCGGAAATACCGGGACTTCTTCTTTGCATTGAACAGATGCATTGATCTGATCTCTATAAACTGGCTCACGAAGGATATAAACTATATCTATTGTTGGCACAGAGCGGTCTGTAAGATTAGATTTGGCTTTATGCTCCAGTTATGTCAGGTTACATTTGGGCCAACGCAATAAAAATTGCCGAGCCGGACATCCGCCAGCGCGGCTTTGTTTTATTCCTCTGTGTCTCCGGCCTGCTCTGCCGCTTCCCGTGCGTCACGCTCTGCCTGCTCACGGTCCATCTGTTCGCTGCTTCACATTCCACACTGAGCTCTGCGGCATTTCAACACGTACATCGAGGCGGGTTGGATTCCAGTAGATCGCATAGCATAACGTCCTGACAGAATACAGTCACGGACCGCGCCGGTAACCACCGGCGCAGTTTACCCTGAGCTTTCTCCGTCCCCGCTATCTGAATGATGCGGAACTGCGTTTGAAGGCCATCACAACCCCTTCCCTCAGAACCACATGTGCCCTGCCTTTATGCCTGACTCCCACTTCAATTTCTATTTTCACATTCTTTCGTCCACGAGGAATAACCGCATGAGCTGATCCCATAACACTCAGTCCTGACCACTGAGAAGTTGCCTGCTGACCAACTCCATCCACACGTATACTGAACCGCAGTTCTCCCTCAACCGGACGTGGACGCCCCCCCGTATCATCCTCAATAATGGCAGTTATCGAAGGGAGTACCAACGTCATGTCATAAGGCATTCCGCCTGCATACGTAATTACAGACGTTGCCGTTGTCCACCCGCCACGACCACTATGGATATTTTGTGCCGAGGCGTGAGGATATGAAGCAGCCACTGCAACATCCCCGACCAGTCTCTCCGCATATACCGTCCCTGTAAAACGACCGTCCACACCGTCCAGGGTCCCTCTGAACACTCCGTTGTTAAATTCTGCATTTCCGGTCTGCGCATTCAGAAAATACCCGTTCCGGCCTGTTTCATAATTCACTGATCTGATGTGGTTACCGACCAGTAACTTATCAATTGTTGCCTGGCTGATTAGCGCATCGTTAAAAAATGCCTGGCCGTTCTGAATAACAAAAGGGGTTACTACTTTCCCGTTCAGTGACGATATCACGGCAAAATTTTGAGCATTAACAAGAAACTGACTGTTTCCCTGAGCATTAAACCCCAGTCCGATACCTGTAATGACCTTATTCCCTTTGCTGTCCAGCTGGACTTTCATTGTCCACGATGCAGAAATCCTGCCGTTTAAGTCAGTAAGAACCTTTGACGTTTGTTCAATTTTTGCCGAATCCGCCCCGACCTGACTTTCCAGACGTGTCACCTGCTGAGCCGTTGATGTGACCCTTCCTGAAACCTCTGTCACACTCGTTTCAAGCCGGTTCACTGCGTTTGCTGTGGCATTAAACCGCTGTTCACCGGACACCGGTATTTCACCGGCAACAAAACCTTTTGGTGTAACAGATTGCCCGTTACCTGTGTAAGTATCAGTGACAATCCGGTGACTGACACTTTTATGCCTGGTCAGCTGATATTTTGCGCCTCCGCGTAAATACACATATTCCACTGAGCTGTGAGTCAACTGCGCAGGGCCCATGACAGGAGACTGATTTGTCCATCGCCAGTCAACATTATTAATAATACGGTTTTCAGACTGAGTCCCCCATCCTGAACCGCTCACCAGCCACTCAACAATCATGGCAAAACCGCCGGAGCCGTGAGTTGCATAACCGGGTTTGTTATCTCCGTATTGCCCCAGCGTACGAAATACCCTGAAGTAATAGCGACGGGAGGTCGTCAGAGGGAGAATAACCGGGTAATAAGTACTTTCATCTAATGCTGACAGATCCAGATCAACAACGACTGACTCTGTTAAATCAGCCTTTACTTTGTCCAGTTTACCGGACAACGCCTGTACCTGAGAAGTTGCCTCAGTCACCTCCCCGCCAATATCCGACATACGTTCGTCCAGAGCACTGACCACACTGCTGTCCGCTTTACTGTTGATTTCGGTCAGCAGGTCCTGTGCTAATTGGTCATGACCTATCTTCCCTGACAAATCAGCCAGTATTTCTCCTGCATCAAATTCAGAGATCCCCCTGACATAATCGGTCCATGCTGAATAATTACCACTTTTGTCCACCAGGCGGGCGCGGAAATAAAACGCGGTACCGGCGGCCAGACCGGCCAGTTCGTGAGAGCGGGACGGGTACGGCACATCAGCCAGCAGTAACAGGTTCTGCCCGTCATTGGTTTTGCTGTACTGAATTTCGGTTTTCAGGGTGTCTTCCGTGAATTTCCCGAACTCCCAGTTCAGTTTGATCCCGAATACCAGTGTGGACGCACGGAAGTTCAGTGGCATCGGCGGATCACCCACCTTGCCGGTCAGCCGGGTTTCCTCTGAATATCCCCAGCCGCTGGAGATTTCCGCCGCGTTAATCGCCCTGACCCGCACCAGATAGCGGCCGGAATAGACCCCGGGCACGTCAAATGAAGTCGTGGCATTGCGCGGTACATTGATCCAGTTGCCGTCATCACGCCGCCACTGCGCCTCATAGGCAATGGCATTCTCTGCCGGTGACCAGGTAACCTGCATGGTTTCAACGCTGATCCCCTGGTTCACGACAGAATAAGAGTTAATGATGATATCTTTCGGCGGGAACTGGTTGCCGGGCGGAATAACACTGATTGGCCGTTCATCGAGTACCGCGCCGGTGTCTATCCGGTCGTATTTGTCCGGATCATGCATGGCCGCCGATATCGTGAATGTGCCATCATCATTCTCAGTCACACTCACCACCCGGTACTGCTGGGCGTACAACTCGTCTGATTCCGTTACCCAGACACATTCCGGTTCCGGCGTTTCACTGTATTCCGTGGTAACAGTGACCACGTTATCCGTGACCATCTGAATAGTGCGGGCCTGTGATTTACCGGACGGCAGGTTCAGCATCAGCCTGTCACCCGGCGCGGCATCCGGTTTGCGGTCGAGGGTGATACTCCGGCCATTCACCGCACTGACGCGGCCGCCGGTCACTTTCCCTGATAAGTTTTCATCCGCCACCGCAATGATGTACCCCGGCTGCGGGATATTGCCGTCCAGCCCCACACCGAATGTCACTACCCGGTCTTTGTTGTTGGTGAGTATCCCCCAGCGGCCTTTGCGGTTGGCCTCAGATTGCCGGGTGCAGCCGATTGCCGTCATTTCCAGCTGATTAAAGCCGAACCGGTAAACCAGCTCATTTTCAAACACCGGCTCCATCGCATCGACATAGCCGTTCAGCGGATCCGAGTACGATACCAGCGCGGAGGAATAGCGGGCCTTACTGCTGCTGCCGGAATAGGTGAAACGGCCGTCCAGCACGTTGGCTTTGGTGTAACTGTAATCAATGTCACGCGGCATATCCGCCAGGGTGATAATCTGGTTGCCGCCCCAATAGGTCATACCCCGGAAGATGGCCGCAAAGTCACGCAGCACGGTATAGGCTTCATTACGATCCTGCACATACACATCACAGATATAGCGCGGCTCAGTACCGCCGCCGCCCTTGCCGTCCGGTACCGGCTGGTCACAATACTGCGCAACACGGTACAGTTCCCATTTATCGATATTTTGCATTTTGATGCGGTCGCCGAGGCCGAAGCGATCGGAAACCACAATATCGTAAAATATCCAGGCGGGGTTATTGGTCCATGCCCACTTAAACGAACCATCCCAGGTGCCGGAGTACGTCCGGTGCTCCGGGTCATAGTTTGACGGTACACGGATGATCCGCATCTTCGGCTCGCAGGTGACCTGCGGGATGGAGCCGTTAAACTGTTTTGAGTCAAACTCGATATACAGCAGCGAGGTATGCGGATACCTCAGTTTGGCATCAATCACCTCGGTGTAACTCTGCAGCACCATGGTGTCACCAATTTTGGCACTGTTGGCATCTGCCGTGATTTTCCGCACCCGCAGTGTCCAGGATGTGGCCGACTGTGGCAGATCAATACGGTGAGTACGCTCATAACCTGATGTAGTTTTCCCCTTCGCCCGGCCGTCCACAACCGTTTTCCAGCTGCCGCCGTCGGTCTGCAAATCAATGGCGTATTTCACCTCGTTACCGACCATGTCCCCGTTATCCTGCTGGCGGAACAGGGACGGCCATTTCAGGCGAACGCGGACAGCGGATAATTGCGGGTTGGTGAATGCGTGCGCCCACGGTGTGCTGCTCTGCACGGTAGTACCAACAGTGATTTCATTCTCCGCCGCCGGCATCCCCTGAATGTAGGTTTGTGCCTGAGTGCCGGGACGGTATTCCCACACCACACCGGGAAAGTTTTCTGATCCGTCAGCATTCAGCAGCGGGGTACCATCCAGAAAAATAGTCTTCCCGGTCAGCTCACCGGCAAATTCACCTTCACCGAGGGCGATCAGCAATTTAGCTTTGGCTACGGACTGTAAGTCGTCCGGTTGTTCGACGGGCGTACGCGGGCTGCCACCGCCACCTTTGCGGCCTGTGATTTGTGTCATTGTGGATTTCCTGCTGAATAACTGAAGGGAAAGTTACTGCTGATCTTCGACGTAAATTCCGGCTGAGATAACCGCGCCGCCGATGCGGCGCTTA
>NZ_WSPG01000026.1:0-53548 GCF_022819185.1 Morganella sp. HSTU-ASny43 | reverse complement strand
TTATTATATTCTGTTTTATTACCCCTGCGTTAAAATTCACTAATGAAAACATATGTCAAAATATTTTAATTCTATCTTATTGACTTTTTTTAATAAAAAACAGACCATTTCTAATGGAGCGCATAATAATTGGTGCTAACATTATTTCTATGAATGATTTAATGTAATCTGCCAAATATAAATATGGCAGACTCCCTCAATGATTGGAGATTGGTATAAAAATGAAGTTAGGAACGTATGAACGACCAAAATATTGGGGTGTTGATGGTGTTATCGGTGATATCTACTACTATCCGGATTATACTTTATTCTTTAGATTAAAATATAATGGCAGTCCATCTGATAAAAACTGGTATTATCCGAAAAAAGAAGTCAATAATCAGTTCTGGGATTGGGTTGGGTATTACCCCGGAACGATGTCAGAGCCCAAAACTTGGCGTGAACCCGGAATCGAGGGTTGCATTTACTATGAGCCGGAATATGGTTATTTACGTTTGAAAAAAGACGGTAATCCGTCTGAACATAAATGGTATTTTCCATCTGATGGCAACTCAAATGAATATTGGGATTTTATCGACTTTAGGGCAGGTAATCCTGTGGATCCTAAATCTTGGGATGTAGATGAAGGCCAGGAAGGTGATTATTTCTATAGTGCGAGACTGAATTCTTTTTTTATTTTTAAAAAAAATGGTAAGCCATCTTCTTTTAACTGGTATTTTCCGGAAAATGGACAGGATAATACTTATTGGCACTATATGGGACCTTTGAAAAAAAATGTTGGCTGAAGTTCATTGATGGAAAATTGCCTATTAACCAGATATCATTACCCGGTACACATGATTCAGCGACAGGTACATATAGTGAAGGGATAGGTGAAGGCGGGATGGTAAAAACACAGGATGATTCTGTTTATGAGCAACTTAATTCAGGGATCCGGTTTATTGATGCACGTTGTCGTCATATAAGTAATTCATTTGCCATGCATCATGGAATAATATACTTAAATAAAATGTTTGGTGATATCCTGAATGAATGTAAGCGTTTTTTGCAGGAAAACCCGAGTGAATTTATTCTTATGTCAGTTAAACGTGAACATACAGAAGAGCAATGTACCCGGAGTTTTCAGGAAACCTTTGAGAAGGAATATTATGATTCTTATTGGTGGTTTGGGGAGGACCGTTTCCCTCTGCTGGAGGAAGTCAGAGGCAAAATTGTTCTTTTCAGCCGCTTTGGCGGACCCCACGGAATACAAACGTCCTGGAAAGATAATGCAACATTTGATATTGACGAAAGAATACATGTACAGGATGAATATAATCAAACAGATGAAGTCAAAAAATGGCATGCAATAGAAAATGCATGGAGTTTTGCAGCCTACAGAGGCAATACTGAATGGATGACAATTAATTTTACCAGCATTGCAGCCGGATTTTGGGGTACAAGGAGTATAAGGGATTATGCTGAAGATAAAAACTCGGAACTGGCTACTCATATAATGTCCCGTGGTGAATGCTGTGGTGTCGTCGTTTCTGATTTTCATAATATCGCTATGCTTTCTAATGGTGTTATTATGACTAACTTTCGGAATATGCTAAATCCGGCAAGAGGATTGTTTTTAGCTTTTTTATTAATATCATAGTGAATATGATTATCACCCGATAGAAAAAGAGCCGGTAATACCTTACCGGCTCTTCACTATAAAAATATGTTATCCCGTATATGCCGGTGTGTTACCACTCCAGGTTCATACCGGCACCATACATGACATCACCGCCGTTTGATGTTGAGGTTGCCAGGCTGGCTTTAACTGCCACATTTTTATTGAAACGGTAGCCGCTGCCGACAGCAACCGCATTTTCGGAGTTATATCCGCCGACAGCTGCACTGAGGTTAAATTTACCGACATTATACGGCTGGAACAGGTTTGACGTGGCGGCTGACATTGCAAAGCCGCGCTGCATCTTGTCATTCAGCTCATCATAACGCAGCTCCAGTTTATCAATACGGGCCGAGTTGTGTGTTGCCAGATTATACGCATTATTCGCGGTATTATTGGCTTTCTGCGCCGTGGTGTTAGCATTAATATAGTCAAATTGGCGTATTTATCCGGCTGAACTTCAGTCATTTGATGTTCATGGTAAGCAGAGTTGCGGGGAAAAAAGAACGGCGGGATGAGAAAATAAAACAGTACGGCGGACCGTACTGTTTTGGTGAATAAATAAGAGGTGTTTTGTTATTTTTTACTGCGTTCGTTGTTATCTTTTTCGACTTCAGATTTCCATTCGGAAGTAATTGGTTTTGATTGCTGTTTTACTTCAACTGCTTTATTTACGGCGTCATACGCTTTGCCGTAACCGGCTTTATCCTGCACATAACCGGTGGCGTTGTCACTTTTAATCCCGATATTACCGGCTTCTGCGATAGCATCAATATTGGCGCCGAGGAAAATAAAGTCCCACTTATCTTCTTTCTCTGCAGAATTAATCATTGATTTAATCTTATCACGACTATATTCATTGCTGCTGTTTTCTGCACCGTCAGTAATAATCACAAATAACACATTATTATTTTTGGTAATTTTGCGGTTTTCACGGATTTTATCAATAGTAATACCGACAGCGTCCAGTAACGCGGTATTACCACCGACAGAATAATCATCCAGTGTCAGGTTTTTGACTTTGCTGATAGGCTCGCGGTTATGCAGCGTACTGTTTTCGTGGTTGAATAAAACGGTGGTGACGTAAATATTGCCTTCTTTTTTACGGTTTTCGGCAAGAACGGAGTTATAACCACCGATGGTGTCCTGTTCAAAACCGGACATGGAACCGCTTTTATCCAGAACAAAAACCAGATCCAAATCTGCCGGTGCCGCAGGCTTGGTTTCGGCTGCCGCAAACAGCGAGGCGGAAAATAACAGCAGGAGTGGTGCAATAAAGGTGCGGGAGAGCCTGAACATAGATATTCCTTATACTATTTCTGACAGGGTTATACGACGGATAATGATGTATTCTGAGGTGAACAAAAAATATTCACAGCAGATTTATCTGATTAACTATCACGCGGTTTCTTCCGTCCGCTGCAAAATAGCAGTGAGGTGCCCGGTGTCTCCGTGGCGGCGCAGATAACGGGAAACATCCTCTTCCCATGAACGGCCGTCGCCCAGTATTGCCCGGCTGCGGGTGGAGTGCCGCCCGTAGCGGTTCTGATACAGGCTGATTAATGTCTGGTTGATCCCGCGGATATCCGGATGCGGATTTTTATCCATCTGATGCGCTATTGCCTGCTGCACTTTTGCAATCGCGGCAGGATCCGGCTCATAGCTGCATTCATGGTACTGGCTGAGCACAATAAAGGAAGGCGGAATATTTTCGTCATACGCCGCCTGCAACCGCAGATGGCCATCGAGTATAATGTAGGATGCCAGGCCGCTGATGTACCAGATCAGCACCGGCGGCAGTTTGCCTTCGCGGGCAACTTTACGCCAGTATTTCAGGCGGCTGCTCTGCGGTTCAACCGCGTAACGCGGCAGCAGCTGGTAACCGCCGAACCACCAGTCCGCAAATATAACCCGTCCGGGGGATTGCAGATCCGGCAGGTCTTCGCTGTATAACAGCCAGTCCGCATTACTGATATCTTTGGAGGACGGTGAACGGAAACACCATTTTTCCCGGGGACTGGGGGCATTGACAACATAAGGGGCGGACGGCGGTCTGATATTCATCGGGCGCAGCAGCCACTCTCCGGCCGCAAGCAGCGGGGAAGGGCGCTCCTGCAAATCACGGGCGAAGTAACGGCACCACTGCGGGGTTTGTTCTTCTGCCGGCAGAGCGGCGATTTTCTCAGCCTGTTGTGAGCGGAGCGGCGATAACAGATTCTGCTGAGCCGGATGGTCCTGATTATAAATCAGCCAGACACCACAGTGATCTCGCAGTACGGTTGCCCAGAACAGCGGATAACCACGCAGCTGCAGCTGCATCCGGCTGTTATGGCCGCTGAGCAGCGCAGGGGCATCGTCATTTACCGCTTCAGGATTAACCCTGACAAGCAGGCTGTGCCATTGCTGATAATCATCAATTTTATCCTGCCACCAGTAGGTTTTCATGGTATGGTTTCGCCTCAGATTTTCCGTCACCGGCACAGGCCGTTGCCGGTTGCACCCTTACATTATTTCACAGTGAATGATTATGTCTTACCAATGTCCGCTTTGCCAGCACCCGCTGACGCACCGCTCCGGCAGTTACAGCTGCGAAAACCACCATCAGTTTGATCTCGCGAAAGAGGGGTATATTAATCTCCTGCCTGTCCAGTTCAAGCGCTCGAAAGAGCCGGGTGACAGTAAAGAGATGATGCAGGCGCGCCGGGCATTTCTGGATAATCACCATTACCGCCCGATGCGGGATCAGGTAATCGCGGCATTTGAGCAGTATTTACCGGCACAGGCGGAGCAGGTACTGGATATCGGCTGCGGCGAGGGGTACTACACCGGCGCACTGGCGGAAAGCCTTGCGGCACGGCAGGTGACGGTGTACGGGCTGGATGTGGCGAAGGTTGCTGTCCGCTACGGCGCAAAACGCTATCCGCAGGTCAGCTTCAGTGTGGCATCCAGCCAGCGGCTGCCGTTTGAGGATAACAGTCTGGATGGGGTGCTGCGGATCTATGCGCCGTGTAATCCGGATGAGTTAACCCGTGTGGTGAAACCGGGCGGCATTGTGATTACCGTGACCCCGGGGCCGCGTCATCTGTATCAGCTGAAATCCCTTATTTATGATGAAGTTCATCTGCACCCGCTGAAGGAAGAGCATTTCCCGGGATTCGGTCCGGCACAAGAGCAGCAGGTGGCTTACCCGATGTTGCTGAACGGTGCGGACGCACTCGCGCTGCTTTCAATGACACCGTTTGCCTGGAAAGCGACAGAGGCTGTGAAACATCAGTTGGCAGCAGAAACCGCCTTTTCCTGCGAAACAGATTTTCTGATCCGGGTTTACCGCCGGGAAGCCTGATTCAGAAACAAAAAGACCCGCCGGAGCGGGTCATCAGAAGTGATTAAGCGATTAACCAATATGTTCATACAGAATGGTAAATCCGATCAGGATCAGTACAATCCCGCCGACAATTTCTGCACGCTTACCCAGCATCGGGCCGATATAACGCCCGAGGATCATCCCTGTGGTGGCCATAATCATGGTCATCAGCCCGATAGTCATCGCGGTATGGACGATATTGACTTCCAGAAACGCAAGGCCGACACCAATCGCCATCGCATCCAGGCTGGTGGCAACCGCTGTGGTGGCAAGATGTAATGCACTGTGGCGCTGTGGTTTTTCATGGCGGGCGCAGCAGTCATCACCGGCGGTGACGCTGTTGTAAATCATGCGGGCGCCGAGAATAAACAGCAGTGAGAAGGCAATCCAGTGATCCCATTCCATCACGTAGCGGCTGGCGTAAATACCGATAGCCCAGCCGATCAGCGGTGTCAGGGCTTCAATCACACCAAAGATAAATCCGGTACGCAGTGCTTCGCGTAAAGGTGGTTTGTGCAGGGTAGCGCCTTTGCAGACAGCAACGGCGAAGGCATCCATAGACAGGGCCAGGGCAAGGACGAGGGTGGCGTAAAAACTCATAAACTCAGTCTCGGTCGGGTAGCTTATCCATATACACACAATCCAACCCCGACCTCCGGTGAACTGCGTGTCTATGGTCTTGCCAACCGAAACGGCATCCGCACCATGCTGATATAATATCACGCAAGTATGTTGATACGGATTTTCTGTTATTTTCCTGAGAGGTTAATAACAGAACAGGCTACTCCCCAATGACGTGACCGGAAAGATATCACAGAAAATAAAAAAGGCAAGAATATATATTTTAGTTTTAAAAGATGCTAATGAGAATGATTTTCATTACATGATATTTTAATAAGATAATAAAGACTAATATCATCATTAGTCTTTATTTCTGTAGGGGGATAAAAAGAAGGGGTTATTATTTATTATTAATCATAAAATTATAAATTTTTTGTAAATCATCAAGATGCGTGACTTTGATGTAAATTTTACGATTTTCCAAACCCACAAGAAGAATACCGTCTTCTGATAAATTCATTGTTTTTATTCTGTCATATTTAATATATGCATTGGCGTAAAAAAATCCGTCCTGCTTAAAATATAACTTCGGTGAACGTATAAAAGCCAGATAAATAGCAATGATAATACAGCCGGAAAGTAAATAAGTTGTTAACGGGCTGCCGTGTCCGGTTATATTATTATAAATAACAATACCGATAAGAAGGATAAAGATCACAGCGTCAGCGCGGTGATTACGGCGCAGTTTTATCCGCAGCTGTGTTTTGCCTTTTAGTGTGTTAACAATAAATTCGTCGTAGACGGCAAACAGCAGCATCAGCACAATCACAGCCAGCAGAACAATATCATTTACACTCATTGTGGTTCTTTTCCCCTGAAGTGAAACAGAAAACGGGAGGCGAGCCTCCCGTTTAAACTACCATACTCTTTCTGAAAATACGCGTTCGTCAGAACGTGTTTTTTACCGGTTACAGTCCCAGGAAACCAAAGACATAACCCAGAATACCCAGCACAAAGAAGCCGATAATAATCAGCAGGGCATTCACTTTATGACGCAACAGCCACATACAGCCGAATGTCAGCAGCAGCGGCATCAGGCCCGGCATCAGCTGGTTGAGGATGGTCTGAACAGTGGTGATTTCCATCTCGCCGGTGGTCGGGTTTTTAATTTCCGACACCACAAGCGGGATATTCACTTTTGTCCATTTGTTCACCAGCGCACCCATGACAAACAGACCGAGGATTGACGCCCCCTCTGTCAGTTTCTGCAGGAAGCCGCCGCCCATATCCTGAACAATATCCAGGCCTTTTTTGTAGCCGTAAGCCACGCCGTAGTAACGGGTTGCCAGGCGGACCAGGTTAAACAGGAAGAAGAACAGTAACGGCCCGAGCAGGCTGCCGGTCATGGCAATCCCCGCACCGAGGGCGGCAAAGACCGGACGCACGGTACCCCAGAAAATCGGGTCACCGACACCGGCCAGCGGCCCCATCAGACCGACTTTGATACCGTTGATGGCACCGTCGTCGATAGCCGCACCATTAGCACGCTGCTCTTCCATCGCACAGGTTACACCGAGGATAGGTGCAGCCATATACGGGTGGGTGTTAAAGAACTCCATATGGCGTTTGATAGCCTGTCTGCGTTCTTCATTATTTTCCGGATAAAGACGGCGGATCACCGGTACCATGGAGAAGGCGTAGCCCATTGCCTGCATACGTTCAAAGTTCCATGAACCCTGAAACAGGTTTGAGCGGATGAAGACACCCCGGATATCGCTCTTTCTTAACTGTTTTCTGCCGGTTACGTTGCTTGTAGTATCAACCATGTTGCTCACCTTCTTAGTCTAACTCGTTATCCAGGTCGTTTTTGCTGCCGGCAGCGACAACGACTTCCGATTTGTTGTATTTCGGACTGAGCTGAATATACAGCACAGCCATAACCGCACCGATGACACCCAGCGCAACCAGGTTGAAATCAGTAAATGCCGCGGTAACGAAACCCAGATAGAAGAATGGCATCAGGTAGCCGGCACGCATCATGTTGATAACCATCGCGTAACCGACCACAACAATCATGCCCCCGGCGATATTCAGACCGTTGGTGACCCAGTCAGGAATCGAGTCAAGCATTTCACGGACAACATCAGTACCGACAGACACGGCCACAATAACCGCCGGAATAGCGATACGCATTGCCTGTAACAGCAGGGCACCGACGTGGATCATCCCCAGCGCGGTGAGATTTCCCTTATCAGCCGCACGGTCACCCATGTGCTGGAAGGCCACGGTGATGGTACGGACGATAATGGTCAGCACCTGACCGGCAGCCGCCAGCGGAATAGCCAGCGCGATACCGGCACCGATGTTCTGGCCCCCGGCGATAACCAGGATAGTGGAAATGATGGATGCCAGCGCCGCATCCGGTGCCACTGCCGCACCGATGTTCATCCAGCCGAGTGCGATCATTTCCAGCGTACCGCCGATCATGATCCCGGTTTTCATATCACCCAGTACGATCCCCATCAGCGTACAGGCGACCAGCGGGCGGTGGAACTGGAATTCATCGAGGATTGACCCCATACCTGCAACACAGGCAACGATGAAGACCAGGACGATTTGTACAACGGAAAGTTCCATTGTGTTTCTCCTTTAACCAGTCATTTTGCAGACAACAAATTTTGTATTGAGTAATGGGTCAAATTAACTTTCAGCTTTGCTGATTAAATCCATCATTTTTATTTTTGAATCGGTGGAGACTTTGCGGACTTCCAGCTCGATGTTGCGGTCATTCAGCGCTTTGAATGCCACGATATCGTTTTCATCGATAGAAACCGCATTGTTAACCTGTTTTTTACCTTCGTGGAAGGCCATCCCGCCGATGTTGACTGATTTAATCTCCACACCGTCTTCCACCAGGCGCAGAACATCTGCCGGGTTGGTAAACAGGAGCATGCAGCGGTCATTGGCGTATTTCGGGTTATTCCAGACACGCACCATTTTCGCCACATCCACCACGTGCGCGGTTACACCCGGAGGAGCAACCTGCTTGAGCAGTGTTGAGCGGACGGTGTCTTTGGCAACCTCGTCACTGACGACAATAATGCGTTTGACGTTGGTTTCTTTGGTCCAGCGGGTGGCGACCTGGCCGTGGATCAGACGGTCATCGATACGGGCGAGAGCGATAGTCATGTGTCCGCCCGGGCCTGCCGGTGCCGCCGGCTGTGCGGCCGGTTTTGGTGCAGGTGCCGCTTTCGGAGCTGGTTCGTCCTGTGCTTTCAGGGCGCGGATCCCTTCACGGCCGGTTTCCAGCGCCACCGCAACCAGTTCCTGCAATGACGGATTATCATCACGGCACATAAAGGTCTCGACCAGCATCGGCACGTTAACGCCTGTGACTATCTCATAATTGCTGTTGCCGCCTGCGGCCTGATCCTGCTCAGTCACAATACGGTTTGCTGCGTTGAACGGGCTGCCGCCCCAGGTATCAACGAGGAATAATACCCCGTCAGCGGTTGATAAACCGGGCAGCTTCTCATTGTACTTCGCATATAGTGTGTCGGCATTTTCCCCCGGTACGAAATCGATGAAGGAGACGTTCTCCTGTTCACCGATCAGCATTTCCGTCGTGCGCAGTAACTGCTCAGCGGCTTTGCCGTGGGTGCCAATCATAATGGCTATACTCACCTCTGTTCCCCCTTAACATCAGTCAGGATGGTTCTTGTGTATTACACAGAATCTTTTATGGGTCAGGAAAAAACCGTAAGACTCCGGTGTAAAGATAGTCTCAGGCCCGTGATACCGCTAATTATTTACGTTTAAACAGCGATAATTAATTTCGGGGCACTAATTAAATAGAAGGTTAACATTCTATGAAGGTAAAAAAACTTGCTTTCCGTCAGAAAACAACAAAACAGAAACATTAAACACTTAATTATAGTTAATTATTGTGTTGAATGAGCTATTTGTCAGAGTGATGAGGTGTTGTTTGATTATTTTACAGAGTTATATACTATGATATTTTACATATTATAAACATTTACATCTGAAAATATCACAAATTGATTGAAAAGTGACCGGTGCTGATGCGCTTCAGGTAAAAAATATCCCTGCAATGTTGCAGGGATATTAATGTCAGCGAATTATGTTTTGTGAGTTAAATCACGAAATCAGTCGCACTGAACCTTGATTGCAAGACCGCCGCGTGATGTTTCACGGTATTTGGCGTTCATGTCTTTCCCGGTTTCATACATGGTTTCGATGACTTTATCGAGAGAAACGCGCGGTGCGCTGGTACGGCGCATAGCCATACGGGCGGCGTTGATCGCTTTCACTGAGGCAATCGCGTTACGTTCGATGCACGGTACCTGAACCTGACCGGCAACCGGGTCACAGGTTAAGCCCAGGTTGTGTTCCATACCGATTTCAGCGGCCACACAGACCTGTTCCGGGCTGCCGCCGAGGATTTCAGTCAGACCGGCTGCCGCCATTGAGCAGGCCACACCGACTTCGCCCTGGCAACCAACTTCCGCACCGGAGATAGACGCGTTCATTTTGTACAGAATGCCGACCGCGCCGCAGGCGAGGAAGTAGCGGAGATAGGTTTCCGGTGTCACTTTCTCGATGCAGTGATCATAATACGCCAGTACCGCAGGGACGATCCCGCAGGCACCGTTTGTCGGTGCGGTAACCACACGGCCGCCCGCTGCGTTTTCTTCGTTGACAGCCAGAGCAAACATATTGACCAGGTCAACCACGTTCATCGGGTCTTTGGAGAGTTTACCGGCGGAGTTGATCAGGCGGTTCAGTGCAGCGGCACGGCGCGGCACACGCAGCGGCCCCGGCAGAATGCCTTCGGTTTCCAGACCGTGAGCGATACAGTCAGTCATGGTTTTGTAGACATCGGCGAAATACGCGTCGATCTCTTCACGGCTGTGCATATCCAGCTCATTTTTCAGCATCAGGGAGGAGACGGAAAGCCCGGTCTGATGACAGTGATTCAGCAGCTCTTCCGCTGAGGCATACGGGTAGGATACCGGTGTTTCGTTGGCGTTATCCTGACCGAAATGCTCGGCATCGACGATAAACCCGCCGCCGATGGAGTAATAGGTTTTGGTGTACAGCTCTTCATCACCGGCAAATGCGGTGATACTCATGCCGTTTTCGTGCAGCGGCAGGTTACCGGTGTGGAAATTCATGCCGCCTTCACGCGGGAAGTCCACAGTCTGCTGACCATTGGCCAGGGACAGACGCTCAGTCTCTTCGACATCGCGGATAAAACCGGCGATACCATCGATATCGACAGTTGCCGGCAAGTTACCGGCCAGACCCATAATGATAGCGATATCGGTATGGTGACCTTTCCCGGTTAAGGAGAGTGATCCGTAGACATCAACAGAAACGCGGGTCACGCGGGAAATCAGACCTTTTTCAACCAACTCATCAGCAAACTGCTTCCCGGCTTTCATCGGCCCTACGGTGTGGGAGCTGGAAGGACCAATCCCCACTTTAAACATGTCAAAAACGCTAATCACGTCAGACTCCTTAAAAAACAATGTAATAGTGATTTATCGTAAAGCGCGTTACTTTACTGTTATTTGCTCACACGGATAAAGTAGTTTATCGCATTTTTCACTGCGGAACAGCGCTTTCGGATAAAATTCGGGCATACCTGATGAAAAAAAGCAGGGGGAAATAGGGCAGAAGTGTGAATTCGGTTACAAATCAATCATTTTTCACTTGCGTTGCGAGGCGATATAAAATACCCGCTGTTAACCCCCAAATCATCCGTCCCTCATATAAGTAAAAATAGAGGCGGCGCTCCACAGTATTGCGGGTCATATCAATGTAGCGGTAGCGGCTCAGATCGAGGGCGGCATCCAGCGGCAGCTCAAAAATATCTGACACTTCCTGCGGGTTACCGGCCAGAGGCAGATATGGCGGAATAATCCCGACCACCGGGGTGACCCGGAAGCCGGTCACACTGTCCACCGGTGCCATTTGTCCCAGTACCTGCACGGCCTGTGGCGGAATGCCGACTTCCTCACGCGCTTCGCGCAGTGCGGTGGCGATGGGGGAAATCTCGCCCGGATCTGCCGCGCCGCCGGGCAGGGCAATCTGTCCCGGATGAGAGCGCAGCGATACCGCCCGTTGTGTCAGCAGGATCCCTGGCCGGGCTTTATTGGTGATAGGCAGCAAAACGGCGGCCCGGCGATCCCGCTCACCGGCAATTTCTGCTTCGGAAGGGCGGGTTAACTGAAACCGGGGAATAAAGCGCTCAAGCGGACTCATAATATTTTCTCCGGCAGTACCGTCAGTATGCGGCCCAGTTTATCGAACGTTTCCTGGTATTCATCTGCGGCACGGCTGTCTGCGACAATCCCGCCGCCTGCCCGGCAATAAAGGTGATTATTTTCCGCAATCAGGGTTCTGATCGCGATATTGGTATCCATGGTGCCACAGGCGCTGATATAACCGACGGAGCCGCAATAGGTGTGGCGGCGGACAGGTTCGAGCTCTTCAATAATTTCCATCGCGCGGATTTTCGGCGCACCGGTAATCGAACCGCCCGGGAAGCAGGCGCGCAGTAACTGTGCTGCCCGGCATGCCGCCGGTAACTGTGCGGTGATGGTGCTGACCAGATGCCAGACTGCCGGGAACGGCTCGACCGCAAACAGTGACGGCACACTGACCGAGCCGGGAAGTGCCACCCGGCCGATATCATTGCGCATCAGATCCACAATCATCAGGTTTTCCGAGCGATCTTTCTCTGACGCGGCCAGCGCCTGTTTTTCTGCTTCGTCGGCCTGCGGATCAGCGGGATGACGCGGACGGGTGCCTTTAATCGGGCGGGTTTCTGCGGTGCCGTCTTTCAGCCACAGAAAGCGCTCCGGTGAAACCGACAGAATGGCGGCTTCCGGCAGACGGAGAAACGCGGAAAACGGTGCCCGGTTTTCGTCATTCAGCCGCAGAAACGCCTGCCATTCATCCCCCTCATACGGGGCGGAAAAACCCTGTGACAGATTGACCTGATAACAATCACCGGCCTGCAGATAGTTATGAATACGGGCAATTTTTTCGTGATATTCCGCTTCGGTCATATCGGACTGCCAGCGGCCGGTCAGGGCGAAAGGCAGACTCTCCGGTGCCTTCTGATTCTCCAGCCAGTGCAGACGCGCGGCGGGATCGGTATAGGTAATTAATGTGGCGCAGCGGCGCTGGTGGTCAACAATCACCGCCCAGTCGTAAATGCCTATGGCCATATCCGGCACCGACAGCTCATTACGTGCCAGTGACGGCAGAGACTCGGTACGCCGCCCGAGATCATAGCCCCATAATCCCATCGCGCCGCCCGCAAACGGATAGTCATCGTGCGGTTGCGGATCCAGTCCGCACTGTGTCAGCGCCGCATCCAGTAACTGAAACGGATCATCATTTTGACGGAGGCGCTGCCCCCGGCTATCTTCAGTTAAGGTCTCATCGCCTCTGGTGGTGAGTGTCATCAGGGGATCGGCGGTCAGAATATCAAAGCGGTTATGCTGATGCTGAGCACTGCCGGAGTGCAGCAGCATGGCCCACGGCTGATGCGACAGCGGGGCAAACAGGGTCAGGGCGAGACCGGGATGATAATCAAGTGGTGTCAGTACAGGTACGGAATGTGATGTCATAATTCAGTCTGTCAGTAATCTGTGTCCGGAAACTGCCGGTTATCTTATCGGAAAACAGGCGGATGCGTCCCGCCATCTTTATGAGTATAATGTGTTTTTTACTGAAATGTTATAGAAGGTGATTATGTTTACCGGAATGCCCGCGTTAAGTCATGAAGAACAGCAGGCCGCAGTTGAGCGGATCCACACCCTGATGCAGCAAGGTATGAGCAGTGGTGAGGCTATCGCACAGGTCGCGGCGGAGTTACGCGAACGGCATCACGGCGGTGAGCAGATCCGCGCGCTGTTTGATGAGGAAGATGACGACAGCGAAGAATAGAAACAAATATTTAACAAGTGTCACAATTTCCTGATAATAAATATGTTACTTTGCAGCAATAAGCATTAAGTGAAATTTAATTAAGCGCTATTGTATAAAAATGACATTTAGTCTCTTTCGGGATTAAAACAGGAGGTTTTATGAAGGCAATGAATCTGTTCACCCGTACCGGATTGGCAGGTGCAGGTATTCTGCTGGCATTCACCGTCAGCGCACAGGCTCCGGCCACGGCGGAAGTCAAAAATGAGCGTATGGTGACTTTCCCGGCGTGTGAATCGCTGAATAAAGATCAGATAGCGGCACAGGTAAAATATGACTTTGTGCAGAGCCGCTACCCGCGCTGGCAGGATGATAAAGCGCTGCTGGGCAGCAAGCCGGTTGCCTGGGTGAATGTGGCGGAAGTGACTGAGAAAGACGGTAATTACAGTGTGCCGCTGGTTGTGCGCGGCTCGAAAAAACAGGTCAGTTACACCGTTGATATCAATTGTGCGGCGAAGACCATGACATACAGTCTGCCGCAGTAATGATACTGGCTGTTAAACCGTAAAAAGGCGTGCTCAGGCACGCCTTTATTATATTCAGCGTTTGGCATTCGGCTCATACGGCAGGCGGGAAAGCCCGGCACTGCGCTGGCGGTAAAACACCAGACGTTCGGCAAAATAGGCGCGCAGGGATTCAGGCAGTGTCTGCTGCACCTGCTCGGCGATCACCGGCATGTTATAGCGCTCTTTAAAGGCGACACCGGATGCGGCTAAGTCCGCATTGATTTTATCCATCTCTTCCTGGCTGAGTTCGGCAAGATTATAACTCACGATATGCTCCTGTAACGGCTGACGGCCTTAACTTAACTGAGCTGCCGCCGGACTGCAAGCCCGGATTGACGTGTATTCGGCCCCTCTGTAAAGAGAATGCGATTAATTCTGATTATCCTTACAAAATCATTTTGTTTTCAATATGTTGTGAATTTATTAAATAGCACTTTTCTTCCCGGCAGGAGTGTGCATAATGACCGCAGATGATGAAATAAACGACTGACAGGAGCCTGTAAATGTTAAAGCCGGATATGGTCAACCAACTGAATGCCCAGCTGAATCTTGAATTTTATTCCTCAAATTTATATCTGCAGATGAGCGCATGGTGTGCTGATAAAGGCTACGAAGGTGCTGCCGCATTTCTGAAAGCGCACGCAGCGGAAGAAATGGAGCATATGCAGCGCCTGTTTAATTACCTCAGCGATACCGGCGCGATGCCGTTGCTCGGGGCCATTGATGCACCGCCGTCAGAATTCAGTTCAGTGAGTGATATTTTCACCCTGACGCTGGAACATGAAAAATTAATTACTGATGAAATTAATAAGCTGGTTCATGCTGCGCTGACCTCACAGGATTATTCCACCTTTAACTTCCTGCAGTGGTATGTGGCTGAGCAGCACGAAGAAGAAAAACTGTTTAAATCTGTGCTGGATAAATTCGCAATGGTGGGTGACAGCGGCAAATCGTTGTTCCTGCTGGATAAAGATCTGGGCCGTATGGCAAGCGAACCATCCGCAAGCTGATCATTTTTAACAGCATTATTATTTATAATATAACCACACAATTATCATAATATACTGATATTTGTGTGGTTTTTATTTGTGTTGCCGATCACAAAAAACACTCTCCGGCCTGTGAAGGTTTCCGCAATGCCCCCGGTTGCGCTAGTATGTCCCGCATAATTACATCACCTGCAAAAATGAGGCATACCATTATGTTAACCAACCTGACCGCGCACTGGCGCAAATTATCTGCTGTTGTTGTTTTATTTGTCGGTTTATCCGGCCAGCAGGCGTTCGCTCACGCTCATGTCAAAACGCTGGTTCCGGCGGCAGATGCGGCAGTGACCGGTTCACCGGAAAATATCTCTCTGGATTTTTCGGAAGGGATTGAACTGAAATTCAGTAAAATCAGCGTGAAAGATGCACAGAATAAACCTGTTGCAGCCGGAAAACCGGAACTGGCGGAAGGAAATGATACCCGTCTGATCCTGCCGCTGACAGAAACGCTGCCAGCCGGTATCTATCACGTTGAATGGAAAGTGGTTTCTGTCGACGGGCACAAAACCAATGGTGACTATCAGTTTACGGTAAAATAAACCGGTTATGGAACTGACACCGGAAGCGCTGCTGATTATCTGCCGCTTCATTCATTTTACGGCCGTGATGCTCCTTGCGGGTTGCGGCCTGTTCTCTGTTCTGCTGCCCGGCGACCGGGTGGCACTGCTGCTACGGGCCCGCCTGCGTTCTACCGCCTGCAGTGCAGCTGTGTTTACGGTCCTGACAACGTTCCTCTGGCTGCTGTTACAGGCGGCACTGATGGGGGACGGCTGGGCAGATATGCAGGATCCGGATATTATCCTCGCGGTGCTTTCCACTTCTTTCGGGGAGATCTGGCGCTGGCAGCTGGTGCTTGCCGTTATTCTCTGCGGCGGACTGCTGCTGCCGTCCGGACGGGTGCAAAGCAGTCTGTTTCTGATCTGTGCAGCGGCGATGCTGGCGCTGCACGCCTTTACTGGCCACGGCATGCTGCACAGCGGCTGGACAGGGCGGCTCTATCAGTTTAATCAGGTTGTTCACCTGCTCAGTGCCGCTTACTGGTTCGGTGGATTGTGGCCGTTCCTGGTTTGTCTTCTGATCCTGCTGCGGCGTGACACACTCGCGCAGGGGCTGCCGAAAGAAGTGGTGGCCACCCTGATCCGTTTTTCAAACCTGGGGCATTTTGCTGTCTTTCTGGTACTGGCAACCGGCCTTATCAGCACTATGCTGCTGTTGCCGGACTGGCCGCAGTGGAGCGGCAGTGATTATCAGGCACTGTTATGGCTGAAAACAGGGCTGGTGCTGACGATGGTGCTGCTGGCGGTGATAAACCGTTATGCGGTGGTACCGAAAATCGCACAATCAGGCCGCTTCCGCCTGTTGATGATTAACAGCTGGGTTGAGATAATTCTCGGCACACTGGCCATTTTAATGGTGGCGATTTTTGCAACTTATCAGCCTGTATAACTCCGGACAGGCTGACAACCGGGACACACTATGAAGAAAGCTCTGGCATTAATTCCTCTTTTACTGGCAGGTGCGGCACAGGCTGCGCCGCTGAAAACCATCAGCAAGTTTGAGTTTGGTGAAAAGTGGCCGTTTACCCGTGAGGAAGTGATGATCAACTGCCGGGACGGAAATGCACTGTGGGTGATTAATCCGTCCACACTGATGTCGTATCCGCTGAATGATGTGGCGGCACAACAGGCAAAAGAGCAGAAAATAAAGGTGACTGACCTCTCAGTTATCACATTAAAACAAACCGGAGACGCGGAAAAAGGCATGGATCTTACCCCGATCATTGAGGCTGCCGGTGCGCTGTGTGGTGATAAATAACACATATTAATTATGAAATTTAACGATTAATATTCGGTTATTAATTAACCAGCTGAAATATAAGCCATTTAAATCAGATATATGTTAACGATTTGATAAATAAATATTTTGCATATGTAACCAAACCGACTAATCTTAATCATGTAGGTTGTACGATATTTTCAATGGCAATTTTAGCGCACGGCTCGCTATGAGCCTTTTTCCCTGGACCGGATAGAGGACTTTATCCGGTCTCTTTTTTATTCCCGCCGTTCTTCTCCCTCATTTTCACGAAAAATGCGAAAGGATTTGTAATAATCCTATAGGGCTGCCCCGTTATTTGATATAAATTAAACATTACTTTAACCGGATAATTAACCCGTAACTGTAGTGTGACACATGAATAAACTCGCGTTTTATCAGGATTTAACCCGCCGTTTAACATCGCTTATCAGTGATGAGAAAGATGTCATCGCGACACTGTCCAATGTCAGTGCCGTCCTTTTTGACGAGCTGGAACAGATAAACTGGGCCGGATTCTATCTCCTTCAGGGGGATACCCTCGTGCTGGGGCCGTTCCAGGGGAAAGTGGCCTGTGTCCGCATTCCGGTTGGTCGTGGTGTCTGCGGAACTGCGGTTGCTCAGGGGCAGGTTATCCGTGTGGATGATGTGCATGATTTCGCCGGACATATTGCCTGTGATTCGGCCAGTAACTCAGAAATAGTGTTGCCGCTCGTGGTAAATGGTCAGATTATCGGCGTACTGGATATCGACAGCCCGGTTTTTAATCGTTTTGATAATAATGATGAAATTGGTCTCAAAGCCTTGAATGACGTGCTCTGCGCACATCTGGCAACGTGCTTTATGCCGAAATATCGTGAAATGATCGCAAGTTAGGCCTCCGGGAGCATAGCATTTGTCTGTAACACTATTATAATGACGCCTGTTCATGCCTGCTGGTTGGCAAAGCACCGTTGTAATCAGGAAAATTCATGGAAAATCAACCCAAGTTGAATAGCAGTAAAGAAATTATTTCATTTTTGGCTCAGCGCTTCCCGCAATGCTTTGTGGCAGAAGGCGAAGCCCGCCCGCTGAAAATCGGCATCTTCCGCGATATCGTCAGTCGTATCACTGAAGAAGATGGTATCAGTAAAACACAGTTACGTACCGCACTGCGGATGTACACCTCCAGCTGGCGCTATCTGTACGGCGTCAAAGAAGGGGCCAAACGTGTTGACCTGGATGGTAACGATTGCGGCGATCTGGAAGCGGAACATGTTGAACATGCCCGTACCCAGTTAGCGGAAGCGAAAGCCAGAGTCCAGGCGCAGCGCGCGCAGAAACGTGAGCAGGACGGTGAGAAAAAACCGCGTCCGGCAGATAAAGCCGCCGCTGACTCCCGCCGCAGCCGTACGGATAAGCCTAAAGCGCCGCGTACCGGTAAAGCTCCGTCGCCGAAATCCGCTGATGCACCACGTAAACCACGTGCACCACGTCCCGAATCTCAGTCTGAACTGACACCAATCACTGATATTCAGGCACTGAAGGTGGGGCAGCAACTGAAGGTGACAGTCGGTTCCGGCGTTATGGATGCGCAGGTTCTCGAGATCACCAAAGACGGTGTACGTGTTCAGCTGCCTTCAGGGTTGGCAATGATCGTGCGTGCGGAACACTTAAAATTCTGATACGGAGTCAACCGAGGCATGAACAAATTTTTACCCCTGGCGTTGCTCATCGGATTTAGTTTAACCGGCAATACGATGGCAAAAACCGGCACCTCTGTGCTGCCGGATGTCAAAATCAGCCAGCTGCCGGATACTCAGCAGGCACCGGAGCACTCTACGGTCAGTGAGCGTGTGACGTCCCGGTTTCTGCATTCCCATTACCGTCAGTTTCAGCTGGACGGCGAATTTTCAGCGAAAATTCTGGAGCGTTATCTGAATCTGCTGGATTACAGCCATAACGTCTTTTTGGCGTCTGATGTGGCGAAATTCAGTAAGAACAAAGCAGATGTCGGCAATTATCTCCGCAAAGGGGAATTACAGCCGTTATACGATCTGTTTAATCTGTCACAAAAACGCCGTTTTGAGCGCTTTCAGTACGCGCTGAACCGCCTGAAGCAGCCGATGAATTTTGACGGCGACGATGTCATTGATGTGGACCGGAGCAAAGCACCGTGGCCGCAGACAGAAGCCGAGCTGGATAAACTGTGGGATGCCAAAGTCAAGTATGACTGGCTGACCCTGAAACTGTCCGGCAAAGATGACAATGAAATCAAAGAAACCCTCACCAAGCGCTATACCTATGCTCTGAAGCGTCTGACACAGACGAAAAGTGAGGATGTTTTCCAGCTGATCATGACCGCGTTTGCCCGCGAGATCGATCCTCACACCAGTTATCTCTCCCCGCGCAATACCGAGCAGTTTAACTCAGAAATGAGCCTGTCTCTGGAAGGCATTGGTGCCGTGCTGCGGATGGATGATGATTACACTGTGATTAATTCACTGGTCGCCGGTGGTCCTGCGCTGAAGAGCAAGGAACTGGCGGTCGGGGATAAAATTCTGGCTGTTGGTCAGACCGGCAAGCCGATGGTGGATGTGGTCGGCTGGCGCCTGGATGATGTGGTATCACAAATCAAAGGTGCCAAAGGCAGTAAAGTCCGCCTGGAAGTGCTGGGTGATACCAAAGGGGCCAAACCACGTATTGTGACCCTGACCCGTGAGCAGATCCGTCTGGAAGACAGAGCGGTGAAAATGACCATCAAACAGGTCGGCGACCAGAAAGTCGCAGTGCTCAATATTCCGGGTTTCTATGTGGGTCTGACCAATGACACCAAAACCCAGCTGCAGAAACTGGCCAAAGAGAAAGTGGATGCGGTGATTATCGATCTGCGCGGTAACGGCGGCGGTGCACTGACAGAAGCGGTTGATCTGTCCGGCCTGTTTATCACCAGTGGTCCGGTGGTGCAGGTGCGGGATAACAACGGCCGTGTCCGTGAAGATGCGGACAGCGATGATGTTATCTACTACAAAGGTCCGCTGGTGGTGATGGTTGACCGCCTGAGCGCATCCGCGTCTGAGATTTTCGCAGCAGCCATGCAGGATTACGGCCGTGCACTGATTGTCGGTGAACCGACCTTCGGTAAAGGTACTGTGCAGCAGCATCGCCCTGTCAGCCGTATTTATGACCAGATGCTGCGCCCTGAATGGCCGGATCTGGGCTCTGTGCAATATACTATCCAGAAATTCTACCGTATTAACGGCGGCAGTACCCAGCGTAAAGGGGTAACGCCGGATATCATTATGCCGACCGGCTTTGATAACGACGATATCGGTGAAAGCTTTGAGGATAATGCATTACCGTGGGACAGCATTGCCCCGGCGCAGTATTCACAGACAGATATTATCCGCAAAGCGGTACCTGAACTGACTCAGAAATATCAGGAACGTTCAAAAACCGATCCGGAATTCGCTTATATTTACGAAGACCTGGCACGGTTTAAAGCCAATAAACCGACTCAGTATATTATTTCCCTGAATTACGCGAAGCGTGATAAAGAAGATAAAGAGCTGGAAGGGATTAAGCTGAAACGGATTAATGAACGTTATGCCCGTGAAGGCAAGAAACCGCTGGCAAATCTCGAGGCACTGCCGAAAGATTATGAAGGGCCGGACGCGTATCTTGATGAAACCGTTAAGATTGCAGCAGATCTGGCAAAAGTGCCGGATATCAGTAAGAGTGCGCAATAACCTGTTATTTTACGGAATAACATCAATAAAAAAATCGACAGCATTCAGGCTGTCGATTTTTTTTGTGCCGCATAAACACAGCGGCACCGGCAATTCGTCGCGTATTAATTAAAAGAAGCGCGGTACAGAAATTGTCATAACTGCAGTGGTAATACGATCAAAAGTTGTTTTTGTGGATTTAATTAATTTAGCCATAACAATTCCTCCATTATTTCTGAAAATAATGTTCAATACTCAGGTGAACGTGTTTATCTGTTAATCTAAACTGGTACAGTTAATGTGCTGTATCGTTGGGATGTACTTTACTCATTAGTGTGAGTTCAATCAAGTTTTCACTCAAAAGAAGTTGAGTGCAATAAAATCAATTTTAACTCATAAAATATACGATTTTGTAAAGAAAACGGTACACCTGACAGTGATACACGGAAAATAAAGGAATTCTGATGATATTTCGTACACAATTCAGCACGGTACTGGGTGAAATGTCGGCCGCGGCAACAGAGCAGGGTGTTTGTTTTCTGGAATTTACAGAAGACAACCGCCGTGAAGATACCTTACAGCTGGTTTCTTCCCGGCTGAAAATGGCGGTAACAGACGGAAATCATCCTCAACTGGCGTTGCTGGAGTCACAACTGCAGGACTATTTTGCCGGTAAACGGATGATATTTACCGTTCCGCTGGTGCTGCCGGGAACGCCTTTTCAGCAAAAAGTCTGGGATGCATTATTGTCTGTGCCGTTTGGCAGCACCGTTACTTACAGTATGCTGGCGGTGTCATTATCCTCACCGCGCGCTGTCCGGGCTGTCGGGCGGGCCAACGGGATGAATCCGGTTTCCGTGCTGGTACCGTGTCACCGCGTTACCGGCAAAAACGGCGAACTGACCGGCTATGCAGGAGGAACGGACCGCAAAGCCTGGTTACTGGCTCATGAAAAACAGGTTAAAGGAGCATCAGCATGATTTTCTGTAAACGGGTTTATGATGAGGTCGCGGAAAGTGACGGTTACCGGGTACTGGTTGACCGGTTGTGGCCGCGCGGAATTAAAAAAACCGATCTGAATTACGATGAATGGAATAAGGATGTTGCGCCGGATACGGAATTACGCAAGTGGTTCCACGCTAACAGTGATCAGTTTCCGGAGTTTGAACGGCGTTACCGTGAAGAGCTGGAGAGCAGGCCGCAAAGCTGGCAACCGCTGGTGGCCAGAGCGGTGCAGGGCAATCTGACACTGTTGTTTGCGGCAAAAGATAAAGAACATAACCAGGCTAAAGTGCTGAAGGCATTTCTGGAAGAAAAATTATCCTGATGACATATCGGCGGCCTGACTGACGCGCAGGTACAGGCAGACAGGCGAACGGAAAACGTAAGCGCCACGGATGGCGCGATCCGAGCGTACAGGGATGTATTTACAGCGTTTTTTCGTTCTGTCTGCCTGTACCGGAAGCGTCACAGCACAAAAAATCCCGGCGAACCGGGATTTTTCAGCAAAGAAGATAATTCAGCGTATCAGCTCAGGATCTTATTCTCTGCCAGGCTCAGGGCGAAATAACTGAAAATTAAATCTGCCCCGGCACGTTTGATGGAGCCGAGAGTCTCCAGTGCAACGCGGGTTTCATCAATAGCACCGGCCTGTGCAGCCAGTTTGATCATCGCGTATTCACCGCTCACCTGATAGGCCGCCAGCGGCAGATTTGAACGCTCGCGCACATCGCGCAGAATATCCAGATAAGCTCCGGCCGGTTTCACCATCAGCATATCCGCACCTTCCTGCTCATCAATCAGGGATTCACGGATAGCCTCGCGGCGGTTCATCGGATCCATCTGATAGGTTTTGCGGTCGCCTTTCAGGCAGGAACCGGCTGCATCACGGAACGGGCCGTAAAGGGCAGAGGCGAATTTGGTGGAGTAGGACACAATCCCGGTCTGATGGAACCCGGCGGCATCCAGTGCCAGACGGATAGCCCGTACCTGGCCGTCCTGGGCTGCGGAAGGCGCGATAAAATCAGCCCCTGCCTGTGCGGCAACCACTGCCTGTAACCCGAGGTTATGCAGGGTTTCGTCGTTATCGACCACGCCGTCATGCACCACACCGCAGTGCCCGTGGCTGGTGTATTCACAGAAACAGGTATCGGACATCACTACCATTTCAGGCACGGTCTCTTTGCAGATACGGGACATCCGCGTAACCAGACCATCTTCCGCCCAGGCATCACTGCCGGTTGCATCCAGATGATGTGAAACACCGAAAGTCATGACGGATTTGATACCGGCTTTGGCGATCCGCTCGATTTCGTAAGCGAGGCGCTTTTCCGGAATGCGCATAACGCCGGGCATGCTGTCGATGGCTTTATAGTCATCAGCGCCTTCTTCGACAAAAATCGGTAACGCGAGATCATTGAGGCTTAATGAGGTTTCCCGGAACAGATCACGCATCTGCGGGGTCTGACGAATTCTTCTGAGACGCTGGATGTCATGTTGCATAACGACAGTTGCTCCTTATTTCACAAAAAATAATGCGGTCAGTATAAACCTTTCAGAGGAGGATGGGGTACAGGCAGAAAAAAATAAGGCTCCGCAGAGGGAGCCTGAAAACGATGTGCGTTTATCTTCAGAATATAATACGGGCGATTTTATTGAGCTCTGAGATAAAACGTCTGATATTTTTTATTGCAGGTAACATAATTGCGTTCTTGTTTATTGCGTTCTCACAATTCGATGACATAACTTTAGCACTTTGTTGATGAGTGTCAATCTTTCTCACAAATTAAATTTAACATTTAAACTAAATTTGATTTGAACCGATACAGCTCAAAAATGCTCAGTCTGTCCGTCAGAGACGGTTACGGTAAAATGCGACCACACAGAAGGACGCGGTGACGTTGTCTAACTCTTTTAAGAAGCGGGCTAAAAATCGCATAGTGAGTGTCCTTTTATTGTTGTGATCTGTATCTCAAAATTGCCCCTTTTTGTGATAACAGTCAATATTTAAAATCCAGAAAAATGATTTTCAGTCAAAACAGGTGTGAATCCCGCGTATCAGCAGATGTTTCCGGTGTTTTAACAACGGATTAACGGGATAAAACAGCATTTTATGGTATTTGTTAAATACCCGGATTTATTCACCTGATTTTTAGCAGCATAACAGGCAGTATGTGAGATAACGGAAATTAAAAATTGTCTACACTCTAAGTTAAAGACTGAAAAACAGGATAAACATGGATTCATTACTCTTCTGGGGTTTTGTGTTAGTGGCGCTCATTGTTGTGACGCCGTTTATTGCTGTTGCGGCGCTGCGGCGCACAACGCTGCTGAAGTTGCAGGTCAGTGTTCTGACGGAGGAAACGGAATCACTGCGCCGCGAACTGGATGCCCTGACCGGCGGTCAGCCGGTAGCGGAGGCCACCGTTCAGGCCGCTGCGCTGTCTGAAGTGATCCCGCTGCAGCCGGAGCCGGAAGTGCAGTATGAACCGGTGCCGGAACCTGATCCTGTTTCTGAACCGGAACCCGTCATCGCGGCGGCGGCAATGCCGTTCCCGGCGGATACTGCAGCGGCGGAGCGCAAAAGCCCGGCGGCCAATATTCTCGAATGGCTGCTTAACGGCAATCTCCCGGCCAAAATCGGTATTCTGCTGCTGTTTATCGGCCTCTCCTATCTGCTGAAATTCAGTATCGAAAATAATATCCTGACACCGGAAGTCCGTCTGATCGGCGCGGCAATCCTGTCAGTAACACTCTTTGTTGTCGGCTGGTGTGTCCGCCATAAAAACCGGCTGTACAGCCTGATTGTTCAGGGCGGCAGCCTCGGTGCGTTTTATATCACGATATTTGCCGCCTATAAGCTTTATGAGTTCCTGCCGCTGGCCTTTGCACTGCCGCTGATGGTGGTTATCTGCCTGGCATCTGTTTTCTTTGCGGTGATACAGAACGCGGTCAGCCTGGCGGTCCTGGCTGTGATCGGCGGCTATGCGGCACCGGTGCTGCTCTCCACCGGCAGCGGTAACTATATCGCGCTGTTCTCCTATTATCTGATGCTTTCCGTCTCCATTCTGATCATGAACTACTGGCAGGGCTGGCGGGTGCTGAATATCGCCGGTTTCGCCTTTACCTTTGTGGTCGGTGTGATCTGGGGCGTGGATAACTATCAGCCGGAGTATTACCTGAACTGTCAGATCTTCATTATTCTGAATCTGGTGGTCTACGGGCTGCTGACGCAGCAATATGCACGGCATCATGTCCGGACAGATGACGGGCGAAAACAGCTGATGGTGGACTCGGTGCTGCTGTTTGCGCCGCCGGTGCTGGCGTTTTCCCTGCAATATGCCATTACGGAGCCGTTCTATCTCGGTACCGCAATGTCATCGCTGGCCTTCGGGCTGATTTATCTGCTGCTGGCGGTGGTCAGTCTGCGTCGCTTCCGTGCTGACGGGCAGCGCCTGTCGCTCGGTTTCCTGCTGCTCAGTATCGGCTTTATCTCGCTGGCGGTACCGCTGGCACTGTCGCCGCAGTGGACATCCGTGGCCTGGACGATTGAAGGGCTGGCGATACTGTGGTTCGCCTGTCTGCAAAAACAGCGGATTGTCGGCTGGAGTGCCACCGGGCTGGTGCTGCTCGGGTTTGCGTCTCTGCTCTACAGCATGGACTTTATTTATTGGTCAGAACAAAGCGCCTGGATGTATATCTTCCAGTGGGGCGGGTTGCTGGTTGCCGGGGCGCTTCATCACCATTTTCGTCTGATGAATCGCAGCAAACTGATTTCCGGACTGCTGATTATCCCGGCCATGATCACCTGGCTCTCGTGGCTGTGGATGCTGCCGTGGTTATCACCGGCGGGTGAATTACTGTCCGGTGAGGAATATGTGCTGACCGGGCTTGTGATCTCGGTCTGGAGCTGGTTCTTCCTGGCGCGCAAAGTGCAGTGGACTCAGCTGTATTACTGCATCAGTGCGCTGTGGATAGTGAGCCTGCTGATACTGTGTGACTATATCCTTACCGGAACACATGCGGCCGGTTCGCTGTACGGCGGCTTTATCTGGTTGCTGGTTATCGGCAGTATGATCACCTTTATCCGGCTGCTGCCGGAACAGGCACCGCGCATTGTCAGCAACCTGATGCACGGCGCATCACTCTGGACCGTCATCGGCCTGGTCGCCGCCGAAGTGATGTGGGCAGAAATGCAGCTGCCGTGGGGTATGGAAGAGTGGGGTTACTTTATTGCCATGCTGTCGGCGTGCGGCGTGATTTTCGTGCTTTACGCCATGCAGCACCTGCACCGGCCGCCGATGGACAATCATGCCGCGCTGTACTGGCAGAGTGCCTATCCACTGGCTGTGTTACTGGGGCTGGCGCTGTTTACCGGAAATATGCAGGATGGTCAGCTGTCGCTCTGGCAGTATGTGCCGCTGCTGAACCCGCTGGATGAAGCCGGGCTGTTCGGGCTTGCTGCACTGTGGTGTCTGCGTGATGCGCTGATACGGACCACACCGGCAATGCATTTCCGGGCAGATGTGGTGCGCGGCCTGGGTATTGCCATCGCTGTGCTTGGTATCTGGTGGGCGAACGGTATTCTGATCCGCGCCCTGGCCTTTTTTGTGGACGGCACCACATGGACAACCGTCGGGCTGCTGCAGTCCCGTCTTATTCAGACCACGCTGGCGATTGTCTGGGCACTGACGGCCGTGATCCTGATGACCTCCGCAACCCGCCGGCATAAACGCCATCTGTGGCTGGCCGGGGCGGCCGTCTTTGCCGTGGTGATTATTAAACTCTTTGTGGTTGATATGAACCAGAGCAGCGGGCTTGCCAGAGCCGGTGCATTTATCGGGGTGGCACTGCTGATACTGGTTGTGGGATATTTCTCGCCTTTACCGCCGAAAACAGGCACTGACATACAGAATAATAAGGAAGATAACTGATGATCACAGGTAAAAAGGCGGCACTGCGCCGCAAATGGCATACCGGGGCTGTGCTCCTGGCGGCGGTGCTGACATCGGTGACGACCCTTTCGCGGGCGGATACCCCGGCGAAGACACTGAATGATTTTAATCAGGGGGCGGAATTACAGCTCCGGGCGGAGAATGCCCCATTTTACCGGCTGACAGTCCCGGATAATGTCTGGCTCAACAGTGCCTGGCCGGATCTGCGGGATATCCGTATCTTTGACAGCTCCGGTACGCCGGTGCCGATGTCACTGACGGCGGCGAAGCAGGTACAAGATGAAAGCGCGCGTGTTCGCTTCGTTATTTATCCGCTGTCACAAAGCCGGACGGAAGAGCAGGATGGCAACCGCAAAATCCGCCTGAAAGCGGATAACGGTACAGAACTGACGATTTACAATGATAGTGCGGACAGCCTGGCGCGTCCGTCCACCGCGACTTACCTGCTGGTGCCGGATAACAAACAGCAGCTCCCGCTGCCGCTGCGGGAAGTCACTCTGAACTGGCCGCAGCAGACCGGTAATATGCAGGCCAAAGCCTCACTGTTCAGCAGTGATGACAAACAGAACTGGTCGCCGGTGATCCTCGATGTGCCGCTGATGGATCTGAAATCCGGTGAGGATGCACTGCTGGCGCAGCAGATAAAAATTCCGGGCTATATCAGCGGTGATGAAAGCAGGGCGAAATACTGGCTGCTTTCCGTGACCGGAGATAACAATCAGGCACCACCGCAGATCACCACCGCAGAAGGGATGAGTTCCCGGACTGTGGAGCGCCGTGAGGTGAACCGTTTTGATTTTGTGCCTGCGGAGGACACTGACGGCAGTATGATTTACAGTCTGCCGAATACCCAGAGTCTCAGCCGTCTGGATTTTCATATTGACCGGGAAAATACGGTGCTGCCGGTACGGATAGAATACCGGAGTGGTACAGAAGGGAACTGGCTGCCGCTGGATAATAAAGTGCTTTATTCACTGGTGTCGGATGATGCGGAAAACCGCAACAGTAACATCCGGCTGAATGATCTGCCGGTCCGCCAGGTCAGACTGACCGCGATTAACAGCAGCTGGCGCGGGACACCACCGAAGGTCACCGGGGTTAAATATGCACAATATCTGACCTTCAACGCCCAGGGCTCTGCGCCGTATCTGCTGGTATGGGGGGCGCATGATGCCAATGCGGTATTTTTACCGCTGTCCCAGCTTCTGCCGGGCAATAATCTGAATAGTCAGGATGCGATTCCGCGGGCTGATGTGTCAGAAAAAGTGGTCACACTGGGCGGGGAAGCGAAGTTACTGCCTGAACCGGAAGCCCCGCCGCCGTTTGCCTGGAAAACCTGGCTGTTATGGGGTGTGCTGGTGGCTGGTGTGGTAATACTCGGATTATTTGCTGTCCGCCTGCTGAAAGAAATGAAAACGGAACAGAAATAACCGTACAGCATAAAAAAAGTCCGCACGTTGTATAACAGCGTGCGGACAGAAACGAAAATAAAAAAGAAAGGGTATTTAGTACAGGAACATTATCCTGACACAAACAGCGGCCTCTCTCTTTAGCGATTCGTTGCATTATCCCCGGACAGCATTAATTGCCAGGCCGGAAATTATTTCCGGTACTCAGTTTTAATCTGGGCAATGGTATTTTTAAAGGTACCTGACAGATGCTCATCATCAATTTCGCTGATCTGGCGTTCCATATTGACGATAATACGGCCGGCATCCGCCTGACCCACCGCCTTCAGTAAATATGTCACCAGTGCTTTTAAGCAGGTCACTTCCGCAGCCAGTGTTTCAGTATCGTTTTCAGTTTTAAATGCGTTATTCATGGTCAACCTCAACCGTTATATTTATCAGTCCCGGATATATCAGCCGCAAAGAATACCAGATCTGCCCGTCACTGCTCTACCTTCTTTTTTATTTTCCCGTTATGCTGATAAACAGGGTGCGTTCATTATCCGCTGAAAAAGGCAAAATAATCAGATGAATATTATTGATATCAATGCCATAACCCGCGATTACCCGGTATTAAAAAGGCCGGATCCGCAGGACAGCCATAAAGGTACATTCGGTACCCTCGGGATCACCGGCGGGGCTGCCGGAATGACCGGTGCGATTATTCTGGCCGGATGCGCCGCACTGAAAACCGGGTGCGGCAAAGTGATCCTGGGATTTAATCAGCCGCAGTTGCCGGTGCCGTTTGTTGAGAATGCACCGGAGCTGATGCTGCGTACTGCCCGCGCCCTTGCGGATGACCCGGCGCTGACCGCACAGGTTACCGGTCCGGGACTGGGGCAGAGTACAGAGAGCCGGGTACTGGCGGAAGCGGCATTTATGCAGACCGGTAAACCACAGGTGCTGGATGCGGATGCACTGAATATTCTGGCCGCCACGCCGGGTATCGCGCTGGATGATAACTGTGTGATAACCCCGCATCCGCAGGAAGCCGCCCGTCTGCTGCATACCACCGTGGCGGATATTCAGGCGGATCGCCCGGCGGCAGTGCTGGCGCTGGCAGCTCAGTATCACTGCTGGGCGGTGCTGAAAGGGCACCGCAGCCTGATTGCCTCACCGGACGGTGAGCTATGGTGTAATCACAGTGGTAACCGCGGGCTGGCGACTGCCGGCAGCGGGGATGTGCTATCCGGTATTATCGGTAGTCTGCTGGCACAACGGCTGCCGGTGCAGGAAGCGGTTTGTGGCGGGGTCTGGCTGCACGGCGCGGCGGCAGATGAATGTGTGGCCGCCGGTATCGGCCCTGCCGGATTAACTGCTCATGAAATTATTGATTATGTGCGGTTAATCCGTAACCGCCTGATAACAGAAATGCCGGGTAATAAGAGTTAACGGTATCAATCTCACAGATATTTTTCGCTCTGTTTAATATAGTGACAATATATCGCATGATTTATTCAAGGAGGCAGTATGTATAATACAATTTTGGTTCCTATCGATATTTCAGAAGAAGAACTGACCAGTAAGGCTGTCCGCCATGCACTCTATCTGGCGAAAGAAACAGGGGCTAAGCTGCATATTGTCCATGTCCTGCCGATCTCATCCGCGATTATTAATGCGTATGCGCTGGGTTATATGGAGATAAAAGATAAAGCGACCATTAAAGCGGAAGAAGATCTTCATATGCTGATGGATTCTATTGATCTGCCGCCGGAGCGTCTTGCTTACACGATTACGTTCGGTTCGCCGCGTGATGAAATTATCCAGGCAGCGGAAGAGGTAAAAGCCGATATTATTGTTATCGGCTCCCGCCGTCCGAATATCTCCACTCATCTGCTGGGCTCGACTGCCGGCGGTGTTGTCCGTTACGCACCGGTTTCAGTAATGGTTGTCCGCTGATGTAATCTGTATCCGGTGGTATCGATGATGCCACCGGTATTTTTTGTTCTTCCTGCCGTCATCCCCGCTACTCATAAAAGAATCATTCTCTTCTTGCTGGTTATCTGCCTGTCTCATACGAAAATACAGAGGAATAATACGTGGTATAGCCGGATTTTTTTCCGGATAGAAAACACAAAATCATAAAAAGGCAGTGAAATTTTATGATGCCCGGCACGGCGGTTTCCTGTTTATTGCCTATACTTAATTCAAATACACATTGAACTGACAATGAGGGATGGTATGTATAAAACGATATTAGTTCCTATTGATGTGACAGAAGATGTACTGACGAGTAATGCCCTGAAACACGCGATTTATCTGGCAAAGATGTCACAGGCGAAACTGATGTTGTTTCACTCTGTACCGGATATTTCGAAATTCTCAATAAGCTATAATTACCACTATGAATTGCTGAACTCATTTGCGGAAAAAGCCGTTGCCCGTTCAAAAGATGAGTTAAAAGCGATTGCCGAAAAAGTGGATTTACCGGCAGAGCAGGTCAGTTATTTTGTGGATTACGGCACGCCGAGAGATAAAGTGCTGGCAAAAGCAAAAGAGATCCATGCTGATTTGATTGTTGTCGGTTCGCGTCACCCGAGTATTTCAACCCATCTGCTGGGGTCAACCGCCTCCGGGATTGTGGCACATGCGCAGGTTTCCGTACTGGTTGTCCGCTGAATATTAAGTATAACGATAAAAACCAAAAGGTCCGCAAACGCGGACCTTTTTCGTGAAAACAGAATTACTGTTTCGCCATCGATGCTTTGAATTCCTTCAGTGCATCAAGGCCCTGCTGACACGCCATGTCCTGAGTCTCTTCCGGTACAGATTTAATCTGTGTTTTTGCGGTTTCCAGCTGCTGTTTCATGGCAGTGATCTGTGCAGTCGCATCAGCATCACCTTTGGCTTCCTGCTCTGCCAGTTTGACCATTTCGTCGATTTCAGTGAAATATTCATCACAGACTTTGCTGGCATTGGCAGCAAAAGCAGTAACAGAGAACAGGCATCCCAGGGTAATTAGTGTCAGCTTTTTCATTATAGACCTTATGTTGTAGGCAGGAACGGATATGAATAATTAATCAATATGCCCCGAAATATCATGGAATATATATAAGAATAAGATGAATCTCAGAATAATTACTTACTTTATGCATAAGAATAACACAGCCCGGCACCTGCGGGCAGATAATGCGCAATTTGTGCTGATGCAATTGAACCGCATTCTTATTTGTTGACAGGTTTCTGCCGGAATAATAATGTACCGATAAATACAAAAAGGATTACGGAGTTATTATGTCAGCAGTTAATTTTGTTCATATGGATACAGGCGTCTTCCCGGTGGTGATAATGCAGTCATTCCCGGAAAATATGGCACAAACAGAACAGTGGGTGAAAGAGCTGGATGCGCTGCTGGACAAGCAGACACCATTCGCATTAATTTACCCGCCGAAAGACGGGCCGGAAAAGCCGGATACACAGGAAGATATGGATGCGCGTAAGTATGTCCGCCGCTGGCTGAAAACCGGAAAAGAGAAAATGGCGGCATATTGCAGTGTGATGATCCTGACCGTCAATCAGGAAACCGGGGACAAAGCGGAGCTGGAGAAATTCGCGCCGATGGCCGGTGCAGTCTACGGTGTGCCGGTGTTTGTTGCTGATGACATGGCAGCGGCCCGGGAAAAGGCGGCAGAAGTGACCGCCTGAAGGCAGATGTTAATGATAACCGCTGTTCATTGGGGTGTTAATGTGTGGCGGAGGTAACAGGCCGTTATCTCCACAGATAACGGCAGCTGTTTTTCAATAAATTCCGCCGTTGGCTTGTTATGACGATGACTGAAAACCGGCAGATACAGGTCGGCTTTCAGCATTTCCAGAAAACGGGCGGCAACGGCCAGTAATGTGTCCTCAGACGCGGTGATGTCGGGCAGTGCTTTCAGTCCGGCCGCCAGCTGTTGTGCGGCACGCAGCGGACCGGCGCGGTAAAATTGTTCACTGATTTGCGGGAAGCGTTGTGATTCCGCCAGAATCAGCTGATATAAGCCGAGTGACTGCGGGTGGACAATACTGTACAGGTAGCGTCTGCCGCTGGTGTATAACAGTGTCTCCGCATCGGGCGCTGTTTCCGGTTTTTCCTCTTCATTATTATCCTCAAAAATTCCGCTGATAAGATGGTCTATGACGGCCAGAAACAATGCTTCTTTCCCGCCAAAAGAGGTATACAGAGTGGAACGTGACCCGCCGGACTGTTCAATTATCATATCCAGAGTCGTGCCTTCGTAACCATGAAGGATAAAAACATCCGCAGCGGCGGTGAGAATGGCATGACGGCGGCGCTGCCCTTTCGGGGTTAATGGTGACGGGGTGGATGACATAACAGATACAGGCTCCTGTGGCAGTGATATGTCCTGATTTAACCACGCCGCGCAGGATTGCTCAATAGCCTGTTTCCCTGCCATACTGCAATTACGGCATAGTAAGACTATTTATTATCAAACTATTGATCAAACCCAGTGAGTTGTTAATACAAAGAATTAGAATAGCGGGAAAGTCGGACCATCAACGGTTAACGGTAAAATTATGGGACAGGGGAAAGAGATTACACAGGATATGCAGCGGGCAATCACCCGCCTGTGTATCGAGTGCGGGCTGCTGCTGTTACAGCACGGTGCGGAAAGCATGCTGGTGGAGGAGCTGGCGGGACGGACAGGGAAGGCTCTGGGAGCTGACCAGGTGGATTGCGCCATCTCGGCGAATGCCATTGTGCTGACCACGATCATTGACGGGCATTGCCTGACATCCACCCGCAAGGTGGTCGATCGCGGTATTAATATGCATATCGTCACAGAAGTGCAGCATGTGGTGATCCTCGCGGAGCACGGTCATCTTGACTGCAAAGGGGTGCAGAAAAAATTCGCTCATATGAAACCACTGCGCTATCCGCGCTGGGTGATGGTGCTGATGGTGGCGCTGTCCTGTGCCTGTTTCTGTAAGCTGAATAACGGCGGCTGGGACGGGGCGGCGATTACCTTTGCCGCCAGCGGTTGTGCGATGTATGTCCGTCAGGTGCTGACCGCACGGCATATGAACCCGCTGATTAACTTCTGTTTTACGGCGTTTGTTGCCACGATGGTGGCAGGAATGATGCTGAAAATCCCGCTGTTTTCGGCAACGTCAGGTATTGCTATGGCGGCAAGCGTGCTGTTGCTGGTGCCGGGTTTTCCGCTGATCAACGCGGTTGCGGATATGTTCAAAGGGCATGTTAACACCGGCCTTGCCCGCTGGGCGATGGCGAGCCTGCTTACCCTGGCAACCTGTATCGGTATTTTTACCGCGATCACACTCGGCAGCCTGAGGGACTGGATATGATGACGGTACTCTCTTTTCTGGCTGCACTGGCGCAGGATATGCTGCTGGCGGCTATTCCGGCGGCCGGGTTTGCTATGGTATTTAACGTGCCGAAACGGGCACTGAAATATTGCGCACTTTTGGGGGCGATAGGTCACGGCAGCCGGTTTATGCTGATTGCCGCCGGTTTTGACATCGTTGCCGCCACATTCTGGGCATCGGTGCTGGTGGGGATCATCGGTATTCAGTGGTCCCGCTGGTGGCTGGCACACCCGAAAGTCTTTACCGTAGCGGCCATAATCCCGATGTTTCCGGGTATTAATGCCTATATGGCAATGCTGGCGGTGATCAAACTGTCACAGTCCGGTTTTACCCCGGAACTGCTGGAGATGCTGGTGAGCAATTTCCTGCGGGCGGGCTTTGTGGTCGGCGCGTTGTCTATCGGGCTGTCTGTTCCCGGTTTGTGGTTGTACCGCAAGCGTCCGCGCGTTTAACTGATACGGGTCAGATTCAGGATAATGTCCATAACCGGTTTATCGGTCACACTAATCTGAATCTGCACCCGGTTGCGGCTTTCCTGCACACGGACATCAACCTCATTATCATCGTAGGCACAGGCGGTGCCGACTATTTCTTCTATCATCTCATCGACCAGCGGATGCATCGTTATTCTCCGGAATTCGTATTGATGGCTGCGTAGTATAACGTTTTGAATTAAAACCATTCTGTAAAAAAACACCCTGAAATTGTCTTATCCGGCGGATTGACAGATTAATAAAAAATCTGTGGCGATAATTCCCGCACGGCGTGGCATAATTGCCACCCCTGGTATTCTGTTGGTTTATGATTTATATGCGTATTTTTCAATCATTTCGTGTTTCATTATTCTTGTTGTGTGTTATTACGTCTGCGGTATTTGCAGCTGTGCCGGAACGGTTTGACGAGGCCAAAATAGTGGCCCGTGAAAAAATTTATTACGACCAGAACCGTAACCCGCAGGGGGAAGGAACACTGTATTGCGGCTGTCAGTGGGAGTGGACCGGAAAATCCGGCGGCCGGGTGGATCTGAACAGCTGCGGTTACCGTGTACGGTCACAGCTGACCCGCGCAGAGCGGATTGAGTGGGAGCATATTGTTCCTGCCTGGGTGTTCGGGCATCAGCGTCAGTGCTGGCAGAACGGCGGGCGCAAAAACTGTGTCAGTGAGGACCCGGTCTTCCGTGCAATGGAAGCAGATCTCCACAACCTGGCGCCGTCTGTCGGCGAAGTCAACGGGGATCGCAGTAATTTTCGTTACGGGATCGCACGCGGCGCCGGTTCACAGAGCTACGGGCAGTGCACCAGCCGGGTGGATTTTAAGCAGCGGGTTTTCGAGCCGCGCGATGAAGTCAAAGGCGAGGTGGCGCGGGTCTGGTTCTATATGCATGACCGCTACGATCTGGCAATGTCAGAACAGCAGCAGAAATTACTGATGGTGTGGGACAGCGAATTTCCGCCGTCTGCCGCCGAGCGGGAACGGGATCGCCGTATCCGTGCGGTTACCGGGCAGTCAAACCCGTTTGTGACCGGCGAACGCCGCTGGGAGCCGGGGCATATCAACAGTGCTGACGGTATTTTTACCCGCCTGCCGTCCGTGCCGGTGACACCGGTAAACGTACCGCCGCAGGCAGAAAAAAAGTCTGAAAATCAGCGTATCCGCGGTAACCGTAACAGTAAGATTTACCACTTTCCGGATTGCCCGGGCTATAACCGGATCAGCAGTAAAAATGTTGAAATGTTCCCTGATGCCGCTTCTGCACAGGCCGCAGGCTATAGTATGGCGAAGAACTGCAAAGCACGCTGATGTGCGGCGGATAACAGAAATGTGGCAAAAATGTTAAATATCCGCCGATTTTAATTGCTGAAAAGAAAGTATTGTCATTATACTGTCACAAAGTCAGTTTAGTGTTCGCTTTAGTTTGTCATCTGAGGATAACGAATGCGACATACAGACGAACGACAGTACCGGCCGGTGATAAATACCCTGAACAACAGGGCGGATTTATCACCGGCTTTTTTTTATCTGAATGTTCACTCATGGCTTGAAGGGAGCCGCCGGTTGCCAACTCACTGTTTCAGTTATTCCGTCATCAGAAATCAACAGGATTAAGATTATGGGCAGACAAAAAGCGGTAGTCAGAGCACGCAAAGAGGCAAAACGAATGAGCCGGAAAGAGTCGCGCAGGGCACGTTTTAATGATGATAATGTGGCGGTTTTTATCCCGGCGGGCGGGGTGGAAGCTATCGGCATGGCGCGGGAAAAACGCGACAACAGTGCTGTTTTACCGCGAAATGATGCACAGGATAAATACATCAGAGCGATAGCGCATAAACAACTGATTATTGCCAACGGCGAGGCCGGATGCGGCAAAACCTTTATCAGTACCGCACTGGCGGCAGATGCACTGATCAATAAGGAAATCGAGCGGATTATTGTCACCCGTCCGGTGTTACAGGCGGAAGAGGATCTGGGCTTTCTGCCCGGAGATATCAGTGAAAAATTCGCGCCGTATTTCCGGCCGGTGTATGACGTTCTGGTGAAACGGATGGGGGCTTCATTTTTACAGTATTGTCTGCGTCCGGAGATAGGTAAGGTGGAAATTGCACCGTTTGCCTACATGCGCGGACGAACCTTTGAGAATGCGGTGGTGATCCTCGATGAAGCACAGAACGTAACTGTCACACAAATGAAAATGTTCCTGACCAGGATGGGGGAGAATGTGACAGTGATTGTCAACGGTGATGTCAGTCAGTGTGATTTACCGGGCAATGTCCCGTCCGGGCTGGCCGATGTGCTGCGCCGTTTCCGGGATGACGATATGGTATCAGTGGTGTCTTTCACGCAGGATGACTGTGTACGTTCGTCACTCTGTCTGCGGGCATTGCAGGCGTATAACTGATCACAGCGGCTGCGGCGGCAGACACTGCCGCAGCCTGTTTATTCTCAGTCGTCAGCATCCATCACATCATGGCGCAGGCGGTGATAACCTTCTTCGTCATAACCGAAACGCCAGTACGGGATCGCATACATCTGACTGTGTTCCCCGTTCAGTTCACGGCGCACATAGCGGCGCAGATCCCTGACCATCGCATCTTCTCCGGCAATCCAGAACGTACACTCTGTCACATCGGCGACCGGCCAGCTTTTAAACAGTGCGGTGACTTCAGCGGTTTTCTCTGTGCCGCCGGTCACCCAGTGCAGGGTGATACCCGCCGGTTTGTTCAGCACCTGCTGGTCATCCGCATGATCGATGCGGATCACCACATTGCCCTGAGCCTCTGCAGGCATTTTTTCCAGCAGCGCGGCAACAGCGGGAAGTGCTGTTAAATCAGCTGCCATATAGTAGTGTTTCGCCACCGGCAGCAGCGGATCCGGTCCGCCGGGATTGGTAATACCGATATAATCACCCGGTTTGGCATTTCTGGCGAAATCCACCGCCGGACCGGCATCATCATGCATAGCGAATTCAATATCGATTTCTTTCAGTTCAGGGCGGATCGCACGCACGGTATAGGTACGGGCGGTCGGCCGTGGTTTATCTTCCGGCCAGACCGGTCCTTTATCGGACAATACCGGCAGAGCAGGCGGATTCGGCGCATCTTTGGCAATAAACAGCTTCAGGTGACCACCTTCGCAATCTGCCGGATAGGTATCCAGTGACTCAGCCGTAAAGGTGATGCGGCGCAGATTGGGGGTGACGTCGGTAAAGGATTTCACCTGAATCAGACGCGGCGGTGCAGGGCGGTAGATATTTTTTTCCCGGCTCATGCGCAATTCTCCGTTCTATTGTTATTAGTTTCGTTATATCTATTTCGCGGAGTGTATCAGGAATTCAGAAGAATGGTAATCATTATCAATAAAATTATTTAAAAAAGCACACCGTATGGGGGTACGGTGTGCCGGGCAATGCAGCTGCTTACACAGTGCATGACGTACTGATGAGGTACTTACTGATGAGACATGACGACTATCTTACTTTCATTCCCGCCGCCGTCATTAATAAGCGGAAAAGCGATGAGACTGCAAACAATGCCAGAACACTGCCTGCCCAGATAGCGACCATCCAGGCGGCTTTTTTCCACCAGGGGGCCGCTGCGGCAGACTCAGTGGTAGCCCTGGTCATGGGTGATTTTTCCTCTGAAGACATAATAACTCCACCAGGTATATACCAGGATCACAGGTATGATGAATAAAGCGCCAACCAGCATAAAGCTCAGACTTTCGCCGGGGGCGGCGGCCATTTCATAATCGATCACCGGCGGAATAATCATCGGCCAGATACTGATACCGAGTCCGGTGAAACCCAGAAAAACCAGGCCGAGTGCCGCAAAAAACGGCGTATAGTGCAGATGACGGCTGACACTGCGGAACAGCGCAACGGCACAGACAAGCACCAGCAGCGGTACCGGCAGGAAGAACAGAATATTCGGGAAGCTGAACCAGCGCGCCGCAATGGTGTCATGCGCCAGCGGTGTCCACAGACTGATCACGGCCAGTACCGCCAGCATCACCAGGGTCAGAGGTTTCAGCACCTTATACATCTGCTGCTGTAAATGACCTTCCGTTTTCATCACCAGCCAGCCGCAGCCGAGCAGGGCATACGCGATCACCAGACCGAAACCGCAGAACAGCGGGAACGGCGCCAGCCAGTCAAAGGCACCGCCGGTAAAGGCGCGGTTTGCAACCGGAAAACCTTCAATCACGCTGCCGACGACTACACCCTGCACAAAAGTGGCGATAACTGAGCTGATCAGAAACGCGCGATCCCAGAAATAACGGTGATGTTCATCTGCTTTAAAGCGGAACTCAAAAGCCACACCACGGAAGATTAACGCGACCAGCATCAGTGTCAGCGGAATGGCGAGTGCATCCAGAATCACGGCATAGGCCAGCGGGAAAGCACCGAACAACGCGGCCCCGCCCAGCACCAGCCAGGTTTCGTTACCGTCCCAGACCGGGGCGACACTGTTCATCATCAGGTCGCGGTCAGCATTGCTTTTCACAAAGGGATAGAGGATGCCGATACCGAGGTCAAAGCCGTCCATTACGATATACATCAGCGTACTGAATATAATAATGACGAACCAAATCAGGGGTAAATCAATGCCCATGAGACACCTCCGGCGCGATACCTTTGCGGATCAGTTTCATCATATAGATGTAGCCGATACCAAACACAGAACCATAAACAATAAAGAAGATCAGCAGGCTGATGCTCATATGCATCTCACCGTGTGCTGAAACGGCATCCGTTGTGCGCTGTAACCCGTAAACCACCCACGGCTGACGGCCGATTTCAGTCACAAACCAGCCCGCGAGAATCGCGATAAGCCCGGACGGTGCCATCCATAACATAAAGCGCTGGAAAGGCCGGGAATCATATAAACGCCCCCGGTAACGCAGCCACAGGCTCAGGGCGGCAGCCAGCAGCATCAGCATGCCGAGGCCGGCCATCACGCGGAATGACCAGAACACGGCGAACACATTGTCCGGTCTGTCTTCCGGCGGGAATTCAGTCAGTGCGGGCACCTGCTTATCAAGGCTGTGTGTCAGGATCAGACTGGCCAGTCCGGGAATTTCCACGGCATAGCGGGTTTTTTCCTGAGCATTATCCGGAATACCAAACAGGATCAGCGGTGTGGCCTCCCCGGGTTTGTTCTCCCAGTGACCTTCCATTGCCGCAACCTTAACCGGCTGATGTTTCAGGGTGTTCAGCCCGTGCGCATCACCAATCAGTGCCTGGAGCGGTGCGAGAACCACAATCAGCCACAATGACATGGAGAACATCTTTTTCATGGCACCGGATTTGTTGCCGCGCAGCAGATGCCAGGCGGCAGAAGCAGCGATAAAGAAGGCGGATGCCAGAAATGCCGCAGTTGTCATGTGCAGCAGGCGGTACGGGAAGGACGGATTGAAAATCACCGCGAACCAGTCCACCGGCACCACAACACCGTTGATCACCTCATGCCCCTGCGGGGTCTGCATCCAGCTGTTGGAAGCCAGGATCCAGAAAGTGGACATCAGTGTGCCGAGCGCAACCATGCAGGTGGCGAAATAGTGCAGCTTTTCACCGACACGGTTCCAGCCGAACAGCATCACGCCGAGGAAACCGGCTTCCAGGAAGAACGCAGTCAGTACTTCATAAGTGAGCAGCGGACCGGTGATTGATCCCGCAAACTCAGAAAAGAAACTCCAGTTGGTACCGAACTGATAGGCCATCACCAGACCGGAAACCACCCCCATGCCGAAATTCACGGCAAAGATGGCTGACCAGAAATGAAAGAGCTTTTTGTAATCCTCATTGCGGGTTTTCAGCCACATCCCCTCAAGCACCGCCAGGAATGACGCCAGGCCGATGGTGATTGCAGGGAAAATGATATGAAACGACACAGTGAAGGCGAACTGAATTCGCGCAAGCTCAAGGGCACTTAACCCAAACATTGTGACCTCTCGTTGTTATAGCTATGTAAATGATAATTACGCAGATGAAATGTGTGGCACAGTACACCATGAGTTGCTAAAGTATAATAGTGACAATTAGTCATGAAATGTCCATAACAGTTTTACGGAGAGCGCTCCATGACACGCTACGAACAGTTAGCAGAGCAGATAAAACAGCAGATCGAAGATGATATCTGGCAGGTTGGTGACCGGCTGCCGTCATTACGGGAAAGTGCCAGACAGTCGGGACTGAGCCTGATGACTGTCGTACAGTCGTATCAGTTACTGGAGAGCCAGGGATGGGTGGTGGCCCGTCCGCAGTCCGGGTATTTTGTCGCCAAACGCGCCCCGGCGTTTGCCCAGGCCAAAGGTGGTCTGGGTATGCACCTGAGTGAAAATGTGGAGATCAACGCCTCGCTGTTTGATGTCCTTCAGGCCTGCAAAGACCCGGCCATTATTCCGTTCGGGTCGGCATTCCCCGATCCTTCGCTGCTGGTGCAGCCGAAGCTCTCCAAAGCGCTGGGCGCAGTGGCCCGCCGCATCGCACCGCAGAGCGCGGTGGTCAATATGCCGCCCGGTAATGAAAAACTGCGGCGTAATATTTCCCGCCGCTATGCCGCACAGGGTATCCATGTCTCGCCGGATGATATTGTTATCACCGCCGGAGCAATGGAATCACTGTCACTGAGCCTGCAGGCGGTCACGGAACCGGGTGACTGGGTGGTGATTGAATCCCCGGCATTTTACGGCGCATTACAGGCGATTGAACGTCTGCGCCTGAAAGCAGTGGCGATCAAAACCGATCCTCAGACCGGGATTGACCTTGATGCGCTGGAAGAAGTCGCCGGGCGCTATGATATCAAAGCCTGCTGGCTGATGACGCACTTCCAGAACCCGCTCGGTGGTACCATGCCGCCGGAAAACAAGCGGCGGCTGGTGGAGATCCTGACACGGCATGAAATCGCCCTGATTGAGGATGATGTCTACAGTGAACTCTGGTTTGGCAGCGACGCGCCGCAACCGGCGAAAAGCCTGGATAAAGACAACAATTTCTTCCACTGCTCCTCGTTTTCCAAATGTCTGGCGCCGGGCTTCCGGGTCGGCTGGGTGGCGGCCGGTAAACATGCCCGCAAAGTCCAGCAGTTACAGATGATGAGTACCGTATCCGCCAGTATGCCGACACAACAGGCGATTGCGGAATATCTCGGCCAGGGCGGTTATGATGCACATCTGAAAAAATTGCGCCAGCAACTGGAGCAGCGCCAGCACCGGATGCTGTATGCCATCAGCGAATATTTCCCGTCAGATGTGAAGGTCAACTGCCCGCAGGGCGGCTATTTCCTCTGGCTGGAATTTGAACCGCCGTTTGATGCCGTCAAACTGTACCGTATGGCACTCAATGAGCAGATCAGTATCGCGCCCGGCTCGATGTTTTCCACCAGTGACCAGTTTAATCACGCCTTCCGCCTGAACTGCTCATTTGAATGGAATGAGCGGCTGGATAACGCCATGAAAGTGCTGGGGCAGCTGTGTCATGTACTGAAGAAAACACAGGGGTAATACAAATTTGTCATGGCACAGATATAAAAAAGGGCACTTTTCAGTGCCCGTTTTGCTGATTACGCTGACTTTCCGCAGATTAACTGAATGCCAGGCTCATTGCAGCGGTGGCCAGTAATCCCCCGGCAACGCCTTCACCGATACGGCGGCGTTTGTCGTTATATTCCCCTTTGCTCATCTGGCCGAAAATCAGTGCCACACCGCTGTAAACAATGGCACAGCTGGCGATATACACACCGGATAACAACAGGGACTGCATCGCAACACTCTCACTGCCGGAAATAAAGTTCGGCAGGATAGCAAAGTAGACCAGCAGGCCTTTCGGGTTCAGGAAGCTGGTAAAAAAGCCTTTGGTGATAACCGATTTTGCTGCCGGCTGCATCGGCGGCATTTCGCTCTTGTGCATGGCAGACATCACCATACGGAAAGCCAGATACGCAATATAGGCCACGCCGAACCAGCGCATGCCGTTAAACAGAACCGGGGATGCCACCACAACGGCTGCCAGCCCGAATGCCGCCAGAATGGAATGCATACCGTAACCCAGCAGCACGCCCATGTTGGCTTTCAGTGCCGCGCGGGAACCGCTGGCGAGACCTTGTGATGAAACGAATAAAATATCGGGTCCGGGAGCAAATACAATGGGTAACACGGTTGCGCCAAACACCATCAATGTATTTATGACCATACGACACCCCAAGTTCAAAAAATATATGAATAATTCACAATCTGTTGAATATTAAGAATTTAATTCAATATTGTGACGTCATGATTTGTTATGCAAATTATACGGGGCTTTGCGGGAAATTAGGTTGTTAAATTGACCCGAAAAAACTATTCTTAGCAATATTATTGCGCGGAAACTATCAGGTGGTGATTTAAATGTCAATTGAACTGGATAAGATGGATCGGCGGATCCTGGACCAGCTGCAACGTAACGGCAGAATGCAGAATGTGGAGCTGGCACGCGAAGTGGGGCTCTCTCCGTCACCCTGTCTGAGACGGGTACGTCGTCTGGAGGAAACCGGCGTTATCAGGCGCTATGCGGCGATTCTGGACGGCAGCAAGATAGGCGCTGGGCTGATGCTCTATGCCCGTATCTGGTTTAAGGGGCAGGACGCACAGACTATCAATGATTTTGTCGCGGCCATTAATGAAATGCCGGAGATTGTGGAGTGTCATCTGATGGCCGGTGAATGCGATGCGATGATCCGCATTGTGACCAAAGACCTGACCTCATACCGCCGCTTTCATGCCGATCATCTGACACAAATCCCAAGTATTCAAAGCGTTAAAACGGAAGTGCCGATGGAAACCCTGAAGGTGACACACGCGTTACCCCTGTAAACTGTGAGGATTATCACGAAAAGCAACAGAATTGTGCACTCATGCAGGTTATAAGCAACAGGATTGCGCAGTGATTTTGTGATGAGGGTCAAATCAGAGGCAAAGAAAAAGGCGCGTTAAAAAACGCGCCTCTGCAGATAAAACCAGAATATTATACTTCGGACATCAGTTGCCGGTAACGCTGATCATCATGATACAACTGATGGAATACGCGGTATTTGGCATCATAAAACTGTTTGATGCTCTCTGTCTGCGGTGTCACGGTTTTGCTGATCCGGCTCATGGCCTGCATCGCTTCCGGGATAGAGGCATAAAAGCCCGCAGCCACAGAGCCGAGCATGGCCGAACCCAGCAGAACCGCTTCACTCTCTTCCGGCAGCAGCATGGCGCATCCGGTGGCATTAGCGTGTTCCTGAATAAAGATCGGGTTCTTGGTGCCGCCGCCGCAACCCATGATGGTATCAATGGCATATCCGGCTTTATTCATCTCTTCAATGATATGACGGGTGCCCAGCGCAATCGCCTGGATGGTCGCCAGATAAATCAGCGCGAGATCATCAAGGGTCTGGGTCATACGCAGACCGGTCACCACACCGCGCAGATTCGGGTTTGCACGCGGCGAGCGGTTGCCGTGGAAATAAGGCAGCACATGGATATGCCGTGTCAGCAGGGCAATATCCTCTTTTGAACCCGCCAGTGCCAGCAGGCGGTCGTTGAGGAGCTGATACACCGTCTGCTGGTTCTGTTCAGCCAGTTTTTTCGCGTCACTGTACTGCGGGTGTGACGTGATCATATGGTCGATCAGCGCGCCGGTTGCGGATTGTCCGCCTTCATTCAGCCAGTAACCCGGAATCATAGCACTGTAATAGGCACCCCAGATCCCGTCGATAAAGCGGGCATTTTTGGATACCGCCATATGACAGGATGAAGTACCGCCGATCAGCGCCAGCCGGGTGTTGAAATCCGGTTGTGCGCCGGTGGCATCTGCGGCACCCAGCACGCCGATACCGCCGGCGTGTGCATCAATAATCGAGGTGGCAACCGGCGTGCCCGGGATCAGCCCCAAATCTGCCGCTGCGTTTGGTGTCAGGCCGTTACCGACCGGCTCACCCATCGGGCGGATTTCGCGGCCGATAATCTGCGCATCGTTTTCCAGAAGATCTTCCAGGCCAATCTGGCGGAAGAAATGGGTATCCCAGCGATCTTCATGGCCGAGGTAGGTCCATTTACACACGGTGGAGCAGAGTGACCGGCTGTTGGTATAGGTTGCTTTCCAGGTCAGAAAATCCGGCAGATCAAAGAAATAGCCCGCTTTCGCCCAGGTGGTCGGCATGTTCTGCTTCAGCCATAACAGTTTCGGTGTTTCCATCTCCGGCGAGATGCGGTTGCCGACATACGCCAGCACCGGATGTTTGGTGTCATTGATCCGCTGCGCCTGACTGATAGCCCGGTGATCCATCCACATAATAATGTTCTGCTCGCTGCGGCCGGTCGGGCTGACCGTCAGCGGCTGACCCTGTTTATCCAGCACCACCAGGGAGCAGGTGGCATCAAAACCGAGGCCTTTGACCTGAATCGGGTCGATACGTGCCTGTGCCACCGCATCTTTTACCGCGAGGCACACACTGCGCCAGATATCATCGGAGGATTGTTCCACATAATCCGCCTGTGGTTTGAACTGACGGATATCCCGCTTTGCTTCGCCTTTTTTGCGTCCGGCAGCATCAAAAACCCCGGCCCGGGCGCTGCCGCTCCCGACATCCACACCAATAAAATAGACACTCATAATCCGCTCCCTTATGACCGGGCTTTCTGCAATGCAATAAATAAGATAAGAATACCGCCCCACAGTGCCATGATGAGGTAACTGCTGACACCCAGCAGGTTCAGGCCGCTTTCCAGCATCTGTAAGACAAACAGGGCCAGCACAATGCCGATAATGCGTCCGAAGCCGCCGTCCGGGTTCACGCCGCCGAGCACAGAGGCGAGAATAGCGATCAGCAGGTAAGATTCCCCGTATCCCGCTTTGGCAGAGTTAAACTTAGCCATCATAATAATCGCGGCCACCCAGCACAGAACAGATGAAATCACATACACTGCCATAATGGTTTTCTGTGTGTTCAGGCCGGAAAAGCGCGTTGCTTTTTCATTAGAACCCATCAGATAAACGGTACGGCCGAGCGGCGTATATTCCAGCAATCCCCACAGCAGGAACGCAAACAGCAGGAACAGGATCAGCGGCATCGGGATCCCGAGCAGGGTACCGTTACCGAGCCACAGCAGTGACGGCGGGAAGCCGGAAATTACGGTACCGCCGGAAATCAGGACATTCAGGCCGTTGATTAAGGTCATCATCCCGAGGGTGGCGAGGATCGGAGACACTCCGACAAACGCAATCAGAAAACCGTTAATCAGACCGATAATCACGGCGGTGACCAGCCCGGCCAGCAGGGCAGGCAGTAACATGGCGCCATCACCCGGGCTCATCGCCATCACACTCGCCATCACCAGCCCGCAGGCATTGGTGGTGGCGATAATGGACAGGTTGATCCCGCCGGTCAGCATACAGACAGACATTGCCAGCGCCAGCATACCGAGCAGCGGCATCTGGGACGTCATTGACTGGAAGTTGGAAACAGAGAAAAACGCACCTGCATTAAACATCCCCTGCAACAGCAGGATTGCGGCCATGATCACCAGCAGGTAAATAATGTTGCGGTCACTCCGCAGATTCAGCATTGACATCATGACAGATGACCTCCCGCAGCGGCACGGCGTTTTTCGTTATACGCGGTGAAACTGATACTGATAACAATGATAAGCCCGGTCAGTACGGTGTGCCAGTAAGACGGGACACCGGCCAGGGTCAGGCCGTTTTTGACAATTGCCAGCAGGGCAACCCCGAGGATAACCCCGGTAAGAGAGCCTTTGCCGCCGGTCATACTGACACCGCCTAATACCACAGCTGCCAGCACTGTCAGTTCAAAGCCCATCAGGGCATTCGGTGCAACGGACTGAGTAATTTGTGTCTGCACCACAGAAGCAATCCCCGCCAGCGCGCCCATATAGCCGTAAACAAACAGCATCACGCCGAGAATGCTGATACCGACACGCTTCGCGGCATCCGCATTACCGCCGACCGCATAAATCTGACGGCCGATACGGGTTTTGCTCATCAGAAAACCGGTGAAAATAATCACGGCAATCAGGGTCAGGATCGGCAGGGACAGGCCGTAGTCATAACCGTCGCTGCCGGTAAATGACATCACCTCAACCCCATCCATAAACCACTCCGGGAAACCGTACAGCCATTCGCCGTTGGTGAAATAGATCAGCAGGCCGAAAAAGATGTTCAGGGTGGAAATGGTGATAATAATAGACGGTACTTTCAGGCGGTAAATCAGCAGGGCATTGATCAGCCCCAGCAGTAAACCAACAATCGCCGCGATAGCAAAGGCGATAAAGAAATTGCCGCCCTGTGACAGCACATAAGTAGCCATCACATACTGCGCGGTGGCCGCCGTGGCCGGGAAGGAGATATCAATCCCGCCGGAGACCAGCACCACAAACAGACCACAGGTCATAATCGCCAGAATGGCGGTGCTGGTGGTCATATCAAACACATTGCCCAATGTCATAAAATCTACATTGGTGATGCTGAGAAACACACTGAGCAGCACAATTAATACCGCCAGCCAGAACTCATGATGTGCAAACAGATGACGACATGACTTAAGCATTAACCGCCTCCGTGATTGCCTGCTCCGTTGTGGTTAACGGATTGAACTCATGGGTAAAACGACCTTCTTTCATCACAATGACCCGGTGACTGTTATAGAATACTTCAGGAATTTCATCACTGATCATTAAAATCGCCATGCCTTCGGCGGCCAGCATTCTGATGATCTGATAAATACTCTCTTTATTGGCGACATCCACGCCGACTGTCGGGGAATCGAGGATCAGAATATCCGGTTTTGCCGCAATCCACTTGGCGATCGCAATGCGCTGGGCATTCCCGCCGGACAGACTGGTAACCGGCAGCGCCGGGTCGGACACTTTTATCTGCAGTGCCTCAATCAGTCCGCTGACCAGTTCATGCGCCCGGGTGTGATCGAGCAGTCCGCCTTTGCGGGTCAGACGCGGCAGCATCACGGAGGTGGTGTTGTCGTGAATGGACTGCGCCATCACCAGCCCCGTACTCATGCGGTCTTCCGACACATAGCCGATACCGTGGTTAATCGCATCCCGGTTGGAGTGCAGCTTAACCGGTGAACCGTTGATCAGCAGGGTGCCGCTGTCCGGTTTCGTCATGCCGAACAGTGACAGACACAACTCTGTGCGTCCGGAACCGAGCAACCCGGTAATGCTGACCACTTCGCCGGCATGCAGCTTCAGGTCAATATCATAAAATTGATGTTGCTTTGTCAGTTTCTCTGCGCTGAGACGTAAGAGTCCCCCGGTGTTGTACGCAGAAAGCGGTGTGAACTCGAAACGCTGACCGGTCATAAGATACGCCAGCTCATCACTGTTCATCTTATCCGCATCATATGTTCCGATCAGTTTCCCGTCACGGATCACGGAGATCCGGTCGGAAATTTCCATCACTTCATCCAGCTTATGGCTGACAAACACCACGGTGACGCCGTTGGCTTTCAGATCAGCGACCACGCGGATCAGCTGATTGACTTCACTGCGCGTCAGTGAGGCTGTCGGTTCATCCATAATCACCAGCCGGGCGTCATTTGCCATCGCGCGGCAGATAGCAACCAGCTGACATTCAGCAATGGAAAGTTGTTCAACACGTTTATGCAGGGGCAGGGACAAGCCAATGCGGCTGATAATTTCCTGCGCCTGTTTCATCTGGCGGCGGCGGTTAGCCAGCCCTTTGTACCACTTAACATGTTCCTGAATCACAATGTTTTCAGCAACGGTCAGGTTAGGAAAGAGCGAGAGATCCTGGTAAATCACCTGGATACCCTGCTCAATAGATTGCTGCGGGGTTAACCTGTTGTAGCTTTGCCCGTTAATAATAATTTCTGCGCCCTTTTCCGGCGGATGAACCCCGGAGATCACCTTGAATAAGGTACTTTTGCCGCAGCCATTCTTGCCGGCGAGACAATGAACCTCACCCCGGTTAAACGTCAGATTTATATTATCGAGTGCAATGACGGAGCCGAAGTGTTTGGAAACCTGTTTTAAGGTAATCAGTGCGTCTTTTGACATATACCAGCCCATGACAGGGCAGCATAGATGCTGCCCTTTTTAACAAAAAATAAAGAAGGATCAGAAACCGAGCGAGGTGGCGTTATTGCCGTCAACTTCCAGGATTTTATTGAATTTTATCACCTGTTTCTGAGTATCGATTTCAGCTTTACCCAGATCTTTGACTTCCACACCGTCAGTTACTTTTTTGCCGTCCAGCATATCTTTGGAGACAGACACCAGCGCGTAACCCGCATCAGCCGGGTTCCACAGGAAACCTTTCTTGATTTCGCCGCCTTTCAGATACGGTGCAGCCTGTGCAGGCATCAGGATACCCGCGGTGCTGATTTTGTTTTTCGCACGTTTTTTCTTGATGGCCTCACCGGCACCAATCAGGCCCAGTGAACCGTAAGAAACAATCCCTTTCATTTCAGGATGGGCTTTCATCAGGTCATTGGTTGCCGCGAAAGAGGCATCAATGCTTTCCGCAACCGGCATGCGGCTGGTCACTTCAAACATTTCCGGATAGGTTTTCTTCTGATACTCAACTGCCAGGTTTGCCCAGTTGTTGTGCAGAGGAACGGTCAGGGAGCCGACATAAATCACATAGCCGCCTTTGCCGTCCATGTTTTTCGCCAGTTCATCCATGGTTGCTTTGGCATAAGCATCGTTATCGATAGTTTCGATATCCCAGTCGGCGTTATGGCCGTCCGGTGCTTCATGGGTCAGCACAATGATTCCCTGTTCGCGGGCTTTCTTAAAGACCGGCTCAAGAACAGTCACGTCATTCGGTACCACGGTGATGGCATCAACTTTCTTGGCAATCAGGTCTTCAATGATTTTTACCTGCTGAGCCGGATCCGGCGTGGAAGGCCCGACCTGGTAAGCATTGACGCCCAGATCTTTTGCCGCCTGCTGAACCCCTTTATCCATCTGGTTAAACCACGGAATCCCGGAGACTTTGACGACGTTGACGATTTCGTATTCTTTTGCCATGACGCTGGCGGAAAAGAGTGCAACAGATAATGCCGCAACTTTAAAAAATGATTTCTTCATCGGTAATAACCCTTTTTATATGGATACAGAGAGTGTTGCAGGGAGACCAAATAGAAGCCTGACTATAGGAGCAGGGATGATAAAAAGGGGAGGAAGAACTGAAAAATGTGATCTGCGCCCACTATTGATATGATTGTGTTATCAACTTGATGCCAAATTGTTTTAATTGACGTTGCTTGTAATTAAATTACATGAAACCATATCAATGAAACATAAAATTAACAAAATAACCCACAAATAAAAACAATTCATGCGTTTTATTATTGCCATACGGAAAGTATTTTTATTGACATTTGTAAAAATACTTATGACTTACGATAAAATCGCGCTGAACCGATTGTTTATAATGCAACAATAGAATTTGTTTCACTTTAATGTGATTTAAATCACAAAATAAAATCAGCGGGTGATATTAATTCTGAAATAAAACAACACAAGCAACAGATATGATTTACTTATTATTTGATTTTACTGTAATTTTTACCGGCGGTTGTTGAAACGTATCACAGAATAAAACTGAACTCCTGTGGTTTCACAATCGTCCGGTAATCCTCTGCATTCAGCACAATGGTTTCTGTCAGCGTCCCGGCATTGAAGGCGATATCGGTGTAGCGTTCAAACAAAACCGGGTCAATCACCAGCTCCAGTTCCGGATTAAATGTAAAGGGTGCCAGTGCCCCGGGAACACAATCAGTCAGTGTTTTCACCTGTTCAGCGGTGGCAAAGGAAATCTTTTTCGCACCGAAAAAACCGGCCAGTTTTTCGCTGTCAATTTTTTCATCTCCGGGCAATACCGCCAGCACATTTTTCTTCACGCCATTGCCTTTCACTTTTAACACCACGGCTTTGGAGCATTGCCCCAGCTCAACACCGCGTACCTGAGCAACTTCATCAGAGGTAAACCCGAGAGCATCGTGACTCATTATTTCATAGCGGGCGTGGTGATTATCCAGAAGGGTGGTGATTTTGCGGAGGATCTTATCAGATGAAGACATACGGCTTTCCCTGTTTCTTATTTTGACTACCGATCACGGTAATCAAAACGACAGGGAAAACCAATGTGTTTGCGTCCGGAATGTGATGTGAACTACGGCCAGTTACGCCAGAAACTGACCGATAACAGCACCAGCAGGGTATATATCTCCAGGCGGCCTAATAACATAGCAAAACAGAGCAGATATTTTGCCGCCGGAGAGATCTCCCCGAACCCGGGTGCTGTTAACCCGAACCCCAGCCCCATATTATTAATACAGGCGGCGACACTGGCAAATGAGGTCATTAAATCGTACCCCATCAGATTAAGGCACCAGATAAAAAAGCAGGTGCAAATAACATAAAGGAAGAAAAAGCTCAGGACGGAATTAATCAGCCGGTGCTGCACAACGGTATCACCGACTTTAATCAGGGTTTGTGCTTTCGGGTGGATCAGGGAATAGACTTCCCGCCAGCTCTGTTTGGAGAGAATTAAAAACCGGATCGCTTTTATTCCGCCGCAGGTGGAGCCGACACAACCACCGAAAAAACTGGCAAATAATAAGAGAACAATAATATGAGACGGCCACTGTGCATAATCACCGGTGGCAAGCCCGTTATCTGTCAGCATGGAGCTGGTGAGGAAAAAAGCATGCACAAAGGATTCTTCTGCGGACGAATACATATTTGCCCGCCACACTTCAAAAAAGACCAGCCCGATAATCAATGCCGCCACGGCAAAATAGAAACGCAATTCCGTATTACTGAATAAGGGCTTCAGGCTGCGTTTTGCCAGCGCCACAAAATAAAGGGTAAAGTTGACGGCGGATAATAATGAAAAAGCCCCTGCCACTAACTCAATCGCGGAGCTGTTAAAATAGCCGATACTTTCACTGTAAGTGGAAAACCCGCCGAGAGAGACGGTCGACAGCCCGTGGCATAAGGCATCAAACCAGGTCATTCCGGCCAGTTTAAAAGCAACCGTGCAGCAAAATCCCAGTAATAAATAGGTGAACCACAAATTGCGGGCAGAACTGGCTAAACGGGGTGTTAATTTCTCATCTTTAAACGGACCCGGCATTTCAGACTGATATAAACGCATTCCCCCGATACCCAGCAGCGGAAATATCGCCACCGCCAGGACAATAACCCCCAGACCGCCGATAAAATTAAGCTGGGCGCGGTAATATAAAACCGAGCGGGGCAAATCAGTGACATTGTGAAATACTGAGGCGCCGGTGGTGGTAATACCGGAAACACCTTCAAATAAGGCATCCTCAAAAGCCATATTCAGATGGTCATCCAGCCAGAACGGCATGGCGCTGATAACAGAAAATAACAGCCAGAATACCGCAATAACCAGGAAGCCGTCCCGCGTCTGTAATTGCAGCCCGGTGGTTTTACTGCGGTACCAGCACACTAACCCGGCCGGAAAGAAAATCAGGAAACTGCCGGCAAACGCGAAAAAACTCTGCTCCTGCGCAATAAGCGCAACCAGCATCGGTAATAGCAGTGTCAGGCTGTAAATCACTATCAGAAAACTGCTCAGATGGATAATGACTCGGGTACGGGTTGATATCACAGGATGACCACCGGATTTTCTAAAATAAACAGCAGATAATACGAAATAGCTGATAGTGAACTGATTGCCGCTGATTGTAAATTGTTTTCAGCTGAACAGCGCAGCAGGATCAAAAAAGGCTGCAACCGGCAGCAGCCTTCTGTCAGTATAACGGCACAAAAAAGCCATATTACATCGTTTCGTCAGCCCACACCCGCTGATAATCCGAACCGTCCGTCCGCCAGATTTCACGGATATTTTCACCGGTATACTTCAGATAATCATTTTCAGCGGAAAATTGTGCAGCCAGCGCTGTTTCACATTCCGTGGTGATCCTGCGCGGCGCATCAATAACGGATGATGCCACGGAATCTTCCTGCAAACGGATTTTCAGTTTTTTTAATCCGTGCTGCACATGGAACAGAAACAGATAGTTATGAAACAGACCGTTATGCGGCATTCTCAGCTCCGGATTTTTTATTGGCAAGCCGGGTATAAATAATGCCGACGGCGATGGTCAGTACCAGGCCAATAATAACAACCAGTTTACCGTTTTCAGTCACACCGGCAGGGCTTGAGGCATAGGAAAAATTATGCGCAAAAGCCGCGCCGGTCAGCATCCCCAGCACACTGACAGCCGCATCGGTATTACCCTGTCCGGCATTGGCTAATTGCCGCAGCGGGCAGCCGGTAATAAAGACACCACATAATCCGACCAGTGACATGGAGAGGAAATTCCACAGCCCGTCATTATGGGCAATCGGCTGATTATCAAACCCGATATTGATTTTTCCGGTGAGCATATTACCGGCAATAACAACCAGCAGCAGGGCGAGAACGCCGATTGCCATCGTGTAATTGCGGGACAGAAAGATATTTTTAGCCATACCGATAAAACAGAAACGGGTACGCTGAATAATCACCCCGATAATAAGCCCGGCGGTTATTGCCATCCAGACCGGAGCATGAGCGGCTCCCGGCCCTTTGACACTGGATTTGAAAATGGAACTGTCGATAATAAACAGCACAAATAAGACCAGGCACACCGCCGGTAATATTAAGCCTTCAGCGGCAGACTGCTGATAATTACGCGGTAATGAAAATCCTTTCTTAATAAACAGACTGCCGATACCAATACCGGCGACCAGGCCTAATAACCCGACAACCGCATTTAAATCACCGGCACCAATCCGCAGGATCATCCGCAGCGGACATCCTAAAAAAACCAGACAACCGGCCATCATCAGAAAACCGAGTGTAAAGCGGATCACCGGTGCAGAACCGGCTTTGGACTGAAATTCTTTAAAAATAACCGCAGCCCCGAATGAGCCGAGAATAAAACCAAAAATTTCAGGACGAAGATACTGGACGGTTTCGGTATTATGCAATCCCATACTGCCTGCACTATCCCGGATAAAACAAGCGACACAAACACCCATATTTGGCGGGTTTCCGTATATACCAAGGACTACAGCACTGATCCCTATAATAATACCGGAAATGATGATAATTATTTTTGTTGCGGACATTATATGACTCCGTTATGGAGATGTTATCTCCTGACTAATAGAACCTATTAAGCACAGGGTCAATGTACCGCAGTGACAAATAATATCTTTTACCCGGGTCAAAGATTTTGAAAGCAGTAACTAATCTCCGTAAATTCACGGAACAATGATGCAGATAGTAAAATCATCCTGATGAAGGTTATCGCTGATAAAAAATTGAGATATAAAAGGTAACAACACTATTGTTTACAGCCATAATTTTTATTAAAATTTATTCTCAATTTAACTAGCGGATGATAAATAAAATGCCAATTTCATTTGAGACATCAATATCTTATGTATCATCAATCTTTAACAAAGAAATGGTTTTTATTTTATGTTTATCAATAACAATTGGCTTGTTTTATTATATAAGGAAGAAATCAAAATCAGGATTTTCTGTTGTCAGAAGGATATGGAGGGTTTGTATTGGGTTTAATTATAAGGATAAAAA